>NZ_CP150484.1:9051680-9059528 GCF_037997115.1 Amycolatopsis coloradensis | reverse complement strand
CGGGCTGCTGTGCGCCGCCGTAGCCCTGGTCGTAGCCGCCCTGCTGCTGGCCGCCATAACCCTGGTCGTACCCGGGCTGCTGCTGGCCAGCCTGCTGTCCGTAGCCGTACTGGCCCTGCTGGCCGTACGGGTCACCCTGGTCGTATTGGCCGTAGCCGGGGGGCTGGCTCATTGCTGGGTCTCCTGCGTTGCTGGGTCGTGCCGACCGTGGCGAACCTTCGGCGCCGTGGGGCTTGACGTCGGGATCGACGGACGAACGGGTCTTGAACTGTCCAGTATGCAGCGCCTCGTTGCGCTCGAGCGAAACTACGACGTCACCATAGGTGTCCCATCCGTGCTCGGCGAGGTGTTCCTTGACCGCCTCCGCCAGCACCGTGGTGACCCGACGCTCGTCTCCGGCCATGCGCTCGTGATCAGCCTGCCCCAGCGACACGATGTAGTGATTGGGGGCGAGCTGTCGACCACCGGCCAGCTCACGAACGTTCTCCTCGCTCTCGCGCTCAAGCGCCACCGCCACTTCCTGCGTGACGACGTTGCCACCGAACATGCGCGCGAAGGTATTGCCCACGAGGTTCTCGAGCCGTCTGTCAAAGCGTTCGACGCGGCCCACCGGGCAACCTCCTCACACGTGTGCTTCCCCGTCGATCCTATCCGGGTACGGCCAGTCGGACACGGCCCCCGGTGAAACCCGCGAAATCCGCCTGCTACGCTTTGCGAGCTGTCAGAGAACGAAGCACTCGGGCGAGTGGCGGAATGGCAGACGCGCACGGTTCAGGTCCGTGTGTCCGAAAGGACGTGAGGGTTCAACTCCCTCCTCGCCCACTCTTGGTTGAAGGCCCCTTCGCTAGCGCGACGGGGCCTTCTTTCGTGAGGTCGTCAGTCGTCAGTACCCGGGGGGCCGAGCCCCCCGGACCCCCACGGTGCGGTCGGCGGCGGTTGGTGACGTCGGGTCTGGTCTTGTACAGGTACAGCGTCGCCACCCTCGTTTCGCCATGGCCACGTTTCCCGACGCTCACCATGATGTCGAGGTCCGGGCCGTCGGTAGGGATCTCACACCACAGCGCCTGCTCGCCGATACCGGGTAGCTGGGTGGCCGGTTGTTCGCATTCCTTCGCGAGCTTGTCGATCGTCGCGCGGGGCGGCTGGTTTCCGGGGATGGCCGCGACGAACAGCTCCGCCGACTTCCCGTACTTTCCTTTCGGGTCTTCGTAGGCGCATCGGTAGGCCTTGCCTGCGCCGACCCGTTCGGACTCGCCTTCGTTGGCGACCAGATCGTCTGATCTCCCGATCACTTGAAGGAATTCGATCGCGCCCAGTACGGGGCAGGCCGCGGTGATCTTGGCGAGTGGCGCCGGTGGCGGCGTGGTCGGGCTGGGTGGCGTGCTGCTGGCCGGTTTGCTCGACGACGACGGTGACGGCGTCGCAGCCACTTGCTCGGTCGGTGTGCCGCTTGAGCAAGCCGTGACAGCGAGCAGCAGGCATACGGTGGTGAGGATCCCCCTCGATCTGTGCACGTCGGGAACGTATCCGAAGTGGGTTTCGAGCGGCCAGACAATTCTCTCCGAGTGTCGTTCGGCGATCGTCTGGTAGGTGCCGGGCCGGGTTTCGCCGATATCCGGCAACAGCGTGCCGACGATCAGGCGTCCCAGGTTCTTTCCTTCTCGAAATGCAGACGGCCTGCTGAAATGCCGAGGTCGGGATGGTGCGAACCAGGTGAGCACCTTCCAGCCTCGCAACTCCTCACCGTAATGATTCGCTACTTTCCGTGGTAATACGTTCTCGGGACAACCGTGGGAAGATGGTCTGGTGATCACCGGCGAAGGAGGAGTTCGATGAGTGTCGTGCAATGGCCTCACCGCCTCCTGACGCTCGACGACTGGGCCGCGTTGCCGGAAGACCCGGAACACCGCGCAGAAGTCGTCGAAGGAGTGCTGGTCGTGGCCCCCCGGCCGATGTCGTTCCATCAGCTCGCGGTCACTCGCCTGGGCTACCTGCTCAACGAACAGCTGCCTGAAGCGCTCATGGCTCTTTCGGAAGCCGAGTTCATTGTTGCGGAGCTCCCGTTGACGGTTCGCGTACCGGACGTTCTCGTCGCGGCGACCGAGCTCGTGGAAAGAAACCCGGCACGGTACGCGGCTCAAGACGTATGGCTTGTCATCGAGGTGCTCTCCGAGGGAACGGTTCGCACCGACCGGGTCACCAAGTTCTCCGAGTACGCCGAAGTCGGCATCGAGCACTACTGGATCGTCGACCTCGACGATCCGGCGAGCATGACCACCTACCGCCTGATCGACGGCGAGTACGAGAACTTCGGCGAGCACACCGGCAAGGTGAGCCTCGACTTCGACGGCACTCCGCTCACTCTCGACCTCGACGCACTGACCACCCGCCACGCGCAGCGCCCGTGATCGCCCTCGTGAGTGGCCAGCACCAGCCTCAGCGGGCTGGTCGCACCACGTGTCCCGCCGATCACCGAGACCAGCGCGGTGCCCGCGAGCGCCCCGGCGAAGGCGAACCAGACGTACTCGCCCGGCGAAGTCACCGAGAACAGCGTCGAGCCGAGCACGATCGCGACCGNGGAAGACCGCTCCGCAGGCCGACCTGTTCGTCAGCGGGTCGACGAAGTGACGGGAGCCTTTTCTTTGGACCCGTGGCGGTCACGCGAGGCAGGCGTCAGCGGGTCAGTGTGTAGATCGAAGCCCCCGCGTTGGAGAAGTCCTTCCGCAGGAAGCCCAGCCCGTCCAGATCCCGCAGCCCCGGTGCCGGCGGCTCGCCGATCTTGATCGGCGTGCTCCCGATCAGCACGTGCTTGATGTTCAGCCGCCGCACCGCGGCCCGCACCTCGGGGTCGGTGTCGTACTCCCGGAAGTGCAGCGCCAGGTACTTCGCGTCCGGCGGCGGCACGCCCGGGTCGTAGTGCCCGGCGACCGGGTGGATACCGGTGATCGCGTACAGCCAGGCCGTCCCGTCGAAGCGCTCGTTGAGCACCTTCTCGTCCGGTCCGATGTTCATCTTGGTCAGCTCGTTCATCGCGGCGAGCTCGTCGGCGCTGACCGGCGGCGTGACCTCGCCCTCGGGCCCGTTGTAGTACAGGAACGACACCGCGTGCGCGTTCGACTCGGTGTAGAAACCCTTGGTCAGCACGGCCGAAGCGGCCACGACGAACACGGCGGTCGCCAGGCCCAGCCGGGCGGGCAGCGCGGGACGGCTCTTCACCCACGAGCGCCCGCTCGCCCATTTCGCGAACCAGCGCTGCAGCTCCGCCATCCCGTGCCCGGCCAGCAGGCACAGCGGGATCGCGGCGAGCGCCATCAGGCGGTACCGGTCGTTCCACCACGGCCGCGAGAGCGAGATCACCCACGGTTCGGCGCCGAACGACGCGACCAGCACGAACAGCGCCGAAAAGCCGATCGCCGAAAGACCCACCCAGCGCATCCGGCCGAGCCGGAACAGGCTGAGCACGCCGATCACCAGCAGCACCGTCAGCCACACCTGCGGGGCGCTCAGCACCTGCCGGAACGTCACCAGCAGCCCGAGCGACTTCACGACCGGCAGGTCGGAGCCCCACGCGTAATAGGGGTATGAACCCGAAGTGAATTTCAGGGCGCCGAGAATATGCGGGGCCGCGAGCAACCCGCTGCCCACCATCACCGGCGCCATCTTGACGACGTCGCCGCCGATCACCCGCCAGCCGCCACGGCCTTCGGGCACCCCGTCGAGCGGTTTGTGCCGCAGCGCGCGGTACCAGCGCTGCACCACCAGCGGGAAGGCGAACAGCAGCGCGCCGAACAGCGCCGACGAGTGCGCGGCCAGCAGCCCGACCGCGGTCAGCGCGAGCACGTAGCCGGTGTCGAGGCCGGGCCGCGCGAGGAACCGGGCCAGCGCGACGACGGCCAGCGGCGTCAGCACGATCCCCAGCGCGAACGGCAGCAGCCCGCTGGACACCGACTCGTACGCGCCGGTGGTGGCCGCCGCGGCCACCAGCGCCGTGCAGCCCGCGAACACCGCCCGCCCGCCGAGCTGGCGGATCAGCGCGACCATCGACAGCGCGAAGACGCCGGCCACCGGCATCGTGATGGCGTTCAGCGTGACCGGGATCGTCGTACCCGAGATCGAGTACACGAGCGAGCCGACCAGGTGATACGCGTTCGGATAGAACGAGCCGTCCGGGTACCAGTTGATGGTGCCCATGCCGGTCAGGGAGCCGTCGCCGGTCTCGGCGATGTAGCGGATGCCGTTCGCGTGGAACACGGTGTCCCAGCGCTGGAACACCGCCGTCGTCCCGCCGCGGGCCGAGAGCACCACGAGGATCGAGATCCCCACGGCCAGCGCGACGCAGGCGGCGACGGCGTAGTGCGCGCGCGGGTGCCACTTCGTCGGCGGCTCCTCGGCGCCTGGCTTGATCCAGCCGCGTGTCTGCCCCAGCTTCCCGAGGCCGAAGCCGACCCCGGCGAGAACGAGCGTGACGGCCGCCACGGTCAGGGGGTTGTACGACACGCCCGCGAGTGCCAGCCACGGACCGGCCAGTCCGGTTACCGTGTAGGACAGCAGTGGGGCCAGGCCCGCCAGGGCCCAGCCGCGCAGGCCCGCGGCCCGGCCGACGATCCCGCCGGGGACCGCCAGGACGGCCAGGTAAGTGAGGGTCGCACCGAAGTAGGACCAGAAGGTGTCCGGAGTAGGCACTGCTTCCTAAATGTGTCTGTCGAAGGTGAAAACCGGTGCTCGCTGCAGGGCACGGAGTCGACGTGCGTACCCTCGACGCCCGTGAGCGCGCACACGAACCCCGACAAGATTACTGAAGCCGATTTCACCGGCTACGACCTCATCGTGGTCGGGTCCGGATTCTTCGGGCTGACCGTCGCCGAACGGGCCGCGGCCGAGCTCGGCAAGAAGGTCCTCGTGCTGGAACGGCGTCACCACATCGGTGGCAACGCCTATTCCGAGGCCGAGCCCGAGACCGGGATCGAGGTGCACCGTTACGGTGCGCACCTGTTCCACACCTCCAACAAGCGTGTGTGGGAGTACGTCAACCGCTTCACCGAGTTCACGAACTACCAGCACCGCGTGTTCGGCAAGTACCAGGGTCAGGTGTACCCGCTGCCGATGAACCTGGCGCTGATCAACCAGTTCTTCGGCAAGTCGCACACGCCGGACGAGGCCCGCGAGCTGATCGCCAAGCAGGCGTCGGAGTTCGAGACCGCGAACGCGCAGAACCTCGAAGAGAAGGCGATCTCGCTGATCGGCCGCCCGCTCTACGAGGCGTTCATCCGCGGCTACACGGCCAAGCAGTGGGAGAACGACCCGAAGAACCTCGGCGCCGACATCATCACCCGGCTCCCGGTCCGCTACACCTTCGACAACCGCTACTTCAACGACACCTACGAGGGTCTGCCGGTCAACGGCTACACCGCGTGGCTGGAGAAGATGGCGGAGCACGAAAACATCGAGGTCCGGCTGAACGTCGACTACTTCGACGTCCGCGAGCACATCCCCGCCGGCACCCCGACCGTCTACACCGGGCCGCTGGACCGCTACTTCGACTACTCCGCGGGCCGCTTCACCTGGCGCACCGTGGACTTCGAATCCGAGGTCGTCGAGACGGGTGACTTCCAGGGAGCCTCGGTCGTCAACTACAACGACGAAGAAGTGCCCTACACCCGGATCATCGAGTTCCGGCATTTCCACCCGGAGCGCAAGCACTACCCGAACGACAAGACGGTCGTCTTCCGCGAGTACTCCCGCTTCGCCGGCGAGGCCGATGAGCCGTACTACCCGATCAACACCCCGGAGAACCGCGAGAAGCTCGAGGCCTACCGCGAGCTGGCGAAGGCCGAGGCCAAGAACAAGAACGTGCTGTTCGGCGGCCGTCTCGGTACCTACAAGTACCTCGACATGCACATGGCCATCGGCTCGGCGCTGTCCGTGTTCGACAACAAGATCGCGCCGCACCTGACCGATGGCGCGCCTCTGGACGGGTCCCTCGATGCTTGAGCTCGAGTCTTCCGGGGCCAAGCCCCAGGCCCCAGCCGGGGGTCCATCCGGAACGGGGTGTCTCGGTGGAAGACCGTCGGCGGAGGACATCGACCGCATGCCATGCGGTGAAGGGCCCCTTCGTGGCGTCTTATGCGGGGAAAGTCCCCTTCAGCTCTGTCAGGCCGAGGACTCGGGGCGGCCGTCGGCTGCCCAGGCGGTGTGGAACGAACCTTCGCGGTCGACGCGGCGGTACGTGTGGGCACCGAAGTAGTCCCGCTGCCCCTGCACCAGTGCGGCGGGGAGCCGCTCCGCGCGCAGACCGTCGTAGTAGGCGAGCGCGGTCGAGAAGCCCGGGGTCGGGATGCCGAGCCGCACCGCCGTGGAGATCACCGAACGCCAAGAGTCCTGAGCGTCCTCGACGGCCTTGCGGAAGCCACCTGAAGTCAGCAGCGTCGGCAGTGCGGGCTCTTCGGCGTACGCGGCCGTGATGTCGTTCAGGAACTTCGCGCGGATGATGCAACCGCCGCGCCAGATGGACGCGACCTTGCCGAGGTCGATGTCCCAGCCGTATTCGGCGCCGCCCGCCTGGATCTGGTTGAAGCCCTGGGCGTACGCCACCACCTTCGACGCGTACAGCGCCTGCTCGACGTCGTCCGCGAAGGTGTCCAGAGCGGACCCCGTCAGCGGAGCGCGCGCGGGACCACCAAGTCCGCGGGAGGCCTCGCGCAGGTTCGACGAGCCGGACAGCGAACGCGCGAAGACGGCTTCGGCGATGCCGCTGATCGGCACGCCCAGGTCCAGTCCGATTTGGACGGTCCAGCGGCCGGTGCCCTTCTGCTCCGCCTGGTCCGCCACGATGTCGACGAACGGCTTGCCGGAGGCGGCGTCGGTGTGGGCCAGTACCTGCGAGGTGATCTCGATCAGGTACGAGTCCAGCCGCCCCGCGTTCCAGGTGCGGAACACCTCGGCGATCTCGGCCGGGGAGTAGCCGCCGGCGCCGCGCAGGAGATCGAACGACTCGGCGATCAGCTGCATGTCGGCGTACTCGATGCCGTTGTGCACCATCTTCACGAAATGCCCGGCGCCGTCCGCGCCCACGTGCGTGCAGCACGGTTCGCCGTCGACCTTCGCCGAGATGTCCTCGAACAGCGGCCCGAGCGACTGGTACGACTCCTTGGACCCGCCCGGCATGATGCTCGGCCCGTGCAGCGCGCCCTCCTCGCCGCCGGACACACCGGTGCCGACGAAGTGGATGCCCTTCTCGCGCAGCGCGGCCTCGCGGCGACGGGTGTCCGCGAAGTGCGCGTTGCCCGCGTCGACGATCACGTCGCCCTTCTCGAGGAGCGGGACGAACTCGTCGATCACGGCGTCCGTCGGCGCACCTGCCTTGACCATGATCACGACCTGGCGCGGCCGCTCCAGCGCGTCGACGAACTCCTGCGCCGAATATGCCGGGATGAAGTCGCCTTCGTCGCCGAACTGCTCGACCAGTTCCTTCGTCCGCTGCTCGGAACGGTTGTGCAGGGCCACCGTGTGCCCGTGCCTCGCGAGGTTCCTGGCCAGGTTGCGGCCCATGACCGCCAGGCCGGTGACCCCGATGCTCGCCTTCTTGCTCATCCGCACCCTTCCGCTTCGATTCCCGTGCCGAGCCTATCCCCGTTGAGGGATACGGCGCCGGGGCGAGAAGGGATCAACCGGGAGTTGTCCACAACCGGGCCTGGCTGTGGACAACTCGCCTTACGCGCCCCGGCCCGCCCCTCTCGCCGGTACGCTGGGTTCGGGGTCGCCCCCCCAGGGACGGGTGCGGGTGCGCTGGGGAGGGCACGGGTGCCGGGAGGGTTGCGAAAGCCACTTTCGCAACCCTGAGCGTTGCGA
>NZ_CP150484.1:8942411-9051594 GCF_037997115.1 Amycolatopsis coloradensis | reverse complement strand
ATGAAGGGGCCTTTCATAGCGAATTTCGCTATGAAAGGCCCCTTCATTGCAGTCGGAGGAGGGGCGCCCGCTCCGGCTGCGGGCGTCGGTGGAATCGTGGACGCTGTCGTTGCACCACGGGTGAAAGGGAGTGGGATGGGAAAGGTCACGGCCATCGCGGAGCGCACCATCGAGGCGCCGGCGGACAAGGTCAGGGCGCTCGTCGCGGACTACGCCGAAACCCGGCCGAAGCTGCTGACCGAGCACTACCGCGACTACGAGGTCACCGAAGGCGGAGTCGGCGCGGGCACGAAGGCGCGCTGGAAGCTGCAGGCCACGTCGAAGCGTGTGCGTGACGTCGCCGCGACGGTGACCGAGCCGTCCGAAGGCACTCTCGTCGAGACCGACGCGAACTCCAGCATGGTCACCACCTGGACCGTCCGCGAGGTGCCGGGCGGCAGCGTCGTCCGCATCGAGACGACCTGGGACGGCGCGGGCGGCATCGGCGGCTTCTTCGAGAAGACCTTCGCGCCCGGTGGGCTCAAGCGGATCTACGAGGGAGTGCTCGGCAAACTCGCCGAGGTCGTGTAGTGCTCGCCACAACCGGAATGGCCGCCCCGGTTCGCTCGTTGTACCCGACGTGAATACGGGGCGATCGCCCCGCTTTGGGCAACAGACTTGGAGTTACCTCGTGAACGCAACCGAGATCCGGCTCGCCTCCCGTCCGCACGGCGTCCCCACGCTCGAGAACTTCGAGATCGCCGACGTCGAGATCCCGGTGCCGGGCGAGGGGCAGATCCTGGTCCGCAACCAGGTGCTGAGCGTGGACCCGTACATGCGCGGCCGGATGAGCAGCGCGAAGTCCTACGCCGAACCGTACGAGGTCGGCAAGGTCATGCACGGCGGCGCCGTCGGTGAAGTGCTCGAGTCCACCGTGGACGATTTCAAGCCCGGCGACATCGTGCTGCACGGCCTTGGCTGGCGCTCGCACGCCGTCGTCGCCGCGAAGCACGCGGTGAAGGTCGACCCCGAGGCCGCGCCGATCACCGCGTACCTCGGCGTCCTCGGCATGACCGGGCTCACCGCGTACGCCGGACTGCTCGAAGTCGCGGAGTTCAAGGAGGGCGACACCGTCTTCGTGTCCGGCGCGGCGGGTGCCGTCGGGTCCGTCGTCGGCCAGCTGGCGAAGCTGAAGGGCGCGAAGCGGGTCATCGGCAGCGCGGGCACGGACGAAAAGGTCAAGTGGCTGACCGACGAGCTGGGCTTCGACGCGGCGTTCAACTACAAGGACGCCCCGGTCGTCGAGCAGCTGCGCGCGGTGGCGCCCGAGGGCATCGACGTGTACTTCGACAACGTCGGCGGCGAGCATCTCGAAGCGGCGATCGACTCGATCAACCTGCACGGCCGGATGGCGATCTGCGGGATGATCTCGGTCTACAACAACACCGAACCGGCCGCGGCGCCGCGCAATCTCGCGTCGATCATCGCGAAGCGGTTCACCATGCGCGGCATGCTGGTCGGCGACCACTACGCGCTTCAGCCGCAGTTCGTGAAGGAGGTCGCGCCGCTGGTCGCCTCCGGGAAGCTCAAGTACTCGGAGACCATTGTGGACGGTATCCGCAACGCGCCGCAGGCCTTCCTGGACCTGCTGGGCGGGGCGAACACCGGCAAGATGCTGGTCCGCGTCTGACCCCGCCTCACGTGCAATGAAGGGGCCTTTCATCGCAAAATTTGCGATGAAGGGCCCCTTCATTGCAGTCGTCAGGAGGCGGGCAGCGTCGCCAACCGGGCGTTGATGCGCTCGATGTCCGCGACCGCGGTCTCCCTGCGGGCCCGGATNTCCTCGTCCAGCCGGGGCGCGGGCCGACCTCCCGCCTTGGGTTCGATGTCCGTGCCGGGCTCGTTGTCCGGCTTTCCGTCATCACGCTGCTCCGCCACGTCACCATGATGCCTCGCGGGCCCTCCCGCGCACTCCGCCGGTCGCGTTTAGCGGGCTAAACGCGATTTGGCAGGGGGGTGCCGCCGGGGACGAAACAGGGTCACGTATCCTCGTCAAGGTTCTACCGAAGACCGCTGGTCTTCTCCTGGTCATCTGGCCTGGAGAACGAAGGCCCCGCTAGGGCGGGCGACCCGCGCAGGAGGAACGAGGCTCGTCCATGACGCATGTCGTCGTGTGCCCTGACGCCCCGCGCCTGTCTGCGCTGGGGCGTTTCGTCGTTTCAGGGCTCTCAAGGCCAGTGGACCACTAGCCAAGAGAGGAGGCGACCATGGCGAAGCCCGACAAGGAGGCGGCCGTCGCCGAGATCGCGGAGAGCTTCCGCAGCAGCTCGGCCACAGTCGTTACCCAGTACACCGGCCTCTCCGTGTCCCAGCTGTCCCAGCTGCGCCGCGCTCTCGGCACCAATGCCAAGTACCGGGTCGCGAAGAACACCCTCGTCAAGCGTGCCGCCACGGACGCCGGAATCGAGGGTCTCGAGGACCTGTTCGTCGGCCCGACCGCGATCGCCTTCGTCGAAGGTGAAGCTGTTGACGCCGCGAAGGCGCTTCGCGACTTCGCGAAGGACAACAACGCGCTTGTGATCAAGGGCGGCTACATGGACGGCAAGACGCTGTCCGTGGACGAGATCACCAAGATCGCCGATCTCGACAGCCGTGAGGTCCTACTCGCCAAGGCGGCGGGCGCGTTCAAGGCGAAGCTGTCCCAGGCCGCCGCGCTGTTCCAGGCGCCGGCGTCCCAGGTCGCCCGCCTGGCTGCCGCGCTGGAGGAGAAGCAGCGCAACGCCGGTACCGAAGCAGCCGAAGCACCCGCCGAGAGCTGAACACCCCCACCCCCGAACTTTTAGTTCGTTTCAGAGAGGAAAGCCACCATGGCGAAGCTGAGCACCGCCGAGCTGATCGACGCTTTCAAGGAGCTCACCCTTCTTGAGCTGTCCGAGTTCGTGAAGGAATTCGAGACCACCTTCGACGTGACCGCGGCCGCCCCGGCTGCCGTCGTCGCCGCCGCCCCGGGTGCCGCCCCCGCCGCGGCCGCCGAGGAGCAGGACGAGTTCGACGTCGTCCTCGAGTCCGCCGGTGACAAGAAGATCCAGGTCATCAAGGTCGTCCGTGAGGTCGTCTCCGGTCTGGGCCTGAAGGAGGCCAAGGAGCTGGTCGAGGCCGCTCCCAAGGCCCTCCTGGAGAAGGTCGACAAGGAGGCCGCCGAGGCCGCCAAGGAGAAGCTCGAGGCCGCGGGCGCCAAGATCGCCATCAAGTGATCTCGGGCGCGTCAGCGCCTAACGCAGCACCGTCGAAGGGGCGACCGCCTCTACTGCTGGGTCTGCGTCTGAGGAGCAGGTCAAGATCGCGCGCACGCGGTCGCGACGGGCAACAAGACCCGCATCATCGGGCCGAACTGCCCCGACCTGCGTTTAGCCCCCTAATCGCGACGCGTAGCCACGCTAAGCATCTGGGCGCGCCCAGGGCACCGGATCGCGTTTAGCCCGCTAAACGCGATCCGCGCGGCGGGAGGGCGGCAGGGGTGCTGACCTGCGTTTAGCCCCCTAATCGCGATCCGGGCTGGGCAGCGCCCGCTGTGGATCTGCGCGCGGGAGTGACGTGCACTACGGTGCTGCAAGCGGTGCACGGGCAGGCGGCGGGCTGCGCGAAAAGTTACCCGCGGGTCTGGCCAGAAAAGAAAACTGGTGAGTAACCTGTTCGCACTCAGCTCGTTGCACCTGGTTGACGCGGGTATCGCTGCGCGAACGCATGCGTCCTCCCGGGCCAGTGGCACGGGACGGCAGTGCGCGACGACGCGGAACAGCTCCTGGAGGTGCGATGGGTGCCGAGGTGGTCATCGAAGGTCTTTCCAAGTCCTTCGGTAAGCAGGCCATCTGGCGGGACGTCACGCTGACCCTGCCTCCGGGCGAGGTTTCGGCGATGCTCGGCCCGTCCGGAACCGGTAAGTCCGTCTTCTTGAAGTCGATGATCGGTCTGCTCAAGCCGGACCGTGGCCGGTGCATGATCAACGGCGTCGACATCGTGACGTGCTCCGAACACCAGCTCTACGAGGTGCGCAAGCTCTTCGGCGTCCTGTTCCAGGACGGCGCGCTCTTCGGCTCGATGAACCTCTACGACAACGTGGCGTTCCCCCTGCGCGAGCACACGAAGAAGTCGGAGACCGAGGTCCGCCGGATCGTGCTCGAGAAGCTCGAGATGACCGGTCTCAACGGCGCAGACAAGAAGCTGCCCGGCGAGATCTCCGGCGGTATGCGCAAGCGCGCCGGGCTCGCCCGCGCCCTGGTGCTGGACCCGCAGATCATCCTGGTCGACGAGCCGGACTCCGGTCTCGACCCGGTCCGCACCACCTACATCTCGCAGCTCTTCCTGGACGTCAACGCGCAGATCGACGCGACGTTCCTGATCGTCACGCACAACATCAACCTCGCCCGCACCGTCCCGGACAACCTGGGCATGCTCTTCCGCAAGGAACTGGTCATGTTCGGCCCGCGCGAAGTGCTGCTGACCAGCGAAGAGCCGGTCGTCAAGCAGTTCCTCAACGGCAAGATGGACGGCCCGATCGGCATGAGCGAGGAGAAGGACTCGGCCCAGCTCGCCGCGGAGCGCGCGATGTTCGAGGCCGGCCACCACGCGGGCGGTGTCGAGGACGTCAGCGGGGTGCCGCCGCAGATGCAGCCGACGCCCGGCGTGCCGACCCGGATGGGCGCGGTCCGCCGCAAGGACCGCGTCATGCAGATCCTGCACGGCCTGCCGCCCGAGGCGCAGCAGAGCATCATCGAGTCGCTTTCCCCGGAGGAGCAGCAGCGGTATGGCGTCCGCCCGCAGCGCCTCGCGACCGCCGGGCACCGGTCGGCACCCGCCGAGAGCTCGATCCCGAACCACCACCAGGGCCAGCTGCCCGACGACCAGGTCGCCCACATCCCGCACCCCGGGAGAGCCGGCAACCACCGCTTGCGGCCACAAGATCCGGGGTCAGGTGGCGCGTGAGCTCTTCCGCTTCATCGGCGAAGATCCCCGGGATCGGCATGCTGCGCGAGACCGGGAACCTGTTCGCTCTCGGCCTCGACATCGTTCGTGGCATCTTCCAGCGCCCGTTCCAGCTGCGGGAGTTCATCCAGCAGGCCTGGTTCATCGCGAGCGTCACGATCCTGCCGACGGCGCTCGTCGCGATCCCGTTCGGCGCGGTCATCTCGCTGCAGTTCGGTTCGCTCGCCCGCCAGCTCGGCGCCCAGTCCTACACGGGCGCCGGGTCGGTGCTCGCCACCGTGCAGCAGGCCAGCCCGCTGGTCACGGCGCTGCTGGTCGCGGGCGCCGGCGGTAGCGCGGTCTGCGCGGACATCGGCGCGCGGACCATCCGCGAGGAGATCGACGCCATGGAGGTGCTCGGCGTCTCCGCGGTGCAGCGGCTGATCGTGCCGCGTGTGCTCGCGATGATGCTGGTGGCGCTCCTGCTGAACGGCATGGTCAGCGTCATCGGTGTGCTCGGCGGGTATTTCTTCAACGTCGTCCTCCAGGGCGGGACGCCGGGCGCGTACCTGGCGAGCTTCTCCGCGCTGGCCCAGCTGCCGGACCTCTGGGTCGGCGAGCTGAAGGCGGCCACTGTAGAGCCTGGCGGCCTCGGTGTAGAACCGTCCTTGCCACTCACGAGGAGCCCCGGAAGATGAACAGGCGGGACGGCTCGAGGGAGGGGGGAGTCGCGATCTCGAGCCGCCCCGCTGAAGTTCCCGCCAAGGTGGACCCGGTGACGAGGGGGATGCCAACGGGGCCGGCGGGCGCCGCGACTCGGCAGGGGGGAGACGAGTCGCGGTCGTCACCCGCGTCGAACCGGGGAGTGCGTGGAATCCGGCCGCGCGGGACGTAGTCAACCTGTCAGATCTCCACCTGTAATCACAAGACTACCGGTTACTCCGTTCGAGTGAACTTGGAAAATGGGGATAACGGAGTGCAGTCCGATTTCCGGAGATCGGGACTTGTTGGCAACTCGTCTTCTGGACGGGTGAAGGTGTTACTCACCGGTAACGCACTCTCCGTAGAAACAAAGCGAAGCGCGGCCCTCTGACCGGCGCTTCCGCTCGCTCTGGCAGGCTGAACCCCATGGCTGAGCTTGGGACTCTGGTGCTGCTGCGTCACGGGCAGAGCACGTGGAACGCCGAAAACCTGTTCACCGGCTGGGTGGACGTGCCGCTGTCCGAGCAGGGCGAGCAGGAGGCGCGCAAGGGCGGGCAGCTCCTCGCGGAGTCCGGTCTGCTGCCGGACGTCGTGCACACGTCGCTGATGCGCCGGGCGATCTCGACCGCCAACCTGGCGCTCGACGCCGCCGACCGGCACTGGATCCCGGTGAAACGCGACTGGCGCCTCAACGAGCGGCACTACGGCGCGCTGCAGGGCAAGAACAAGAAGCAGACCCTCGACGAGTTCGGCGAGGAGCAGTTCATGCTCTGGCGCCGCTCCTACGACACCCCGCCGCCCCCGATCGACCCGGCCGACGAGTTCAGCCAGGTGGGCGACGCGCGCTACGCCGACCTCGGTGACGCCGCCCCGCTGACCGAATGCCTCAAGGACGTCGTCGCGCGGCTGCTTCCGTACTGGGAGTCCGCGATCGTGCCGGATCTGCGCGCGGGCAAGACCGTGCTGGTCGCCGCGCACGGCAACTCGCTGCGGGCACTGGTGAAGCATCTCGACGGCATCTCCGACGACGCGATCGCCGGGCTCAACATCCCGACCGGCATCCCGCTGCGTTACGACCTCACCGAAGACCTCAAGCCGGTCACCGCCGGCGGGACCTACCTGGACCCGGAGGCCGCCAAGGAAGCCGCGGCCGCCGTGGCGAACCAGGGCCGCTAGACCCACGCATTTCGTCCTCTGAATGCGGTAGTTCGCTCTCGAACCACCGCATTCAGAGGACGAATTGCGTCAGGGCAGGGGCTGGACCGATTCGACTCCCGCGGCCTTCCATCCCTCGGGCAGCCGCTGGAGGCGCAGGACGATCGGCAGGTACCGCTTCGTCACCTGCCCGGCCGCGTCCGTGACGTCCGTCGTCGCGAAGAGCAGCACGCTCGCCTTGTCGTCCACGATCTCCATGACCGCGGCGGCCGGGTTCGGCGCCGGCGACGCCTTCGTGCCCCCGGACCGGATCTGGTTCAGCCGCGCCGCCTTGTCCTGCCGGAACTGGGTCAGCAACGGTCCGGTGGACACCGACTCGTAGCGGGCGTACGTGCCTTCGGGGTCGGCCGGGTCCACGTTCAGCAGGGCTTCCGCGGCGCGGAGGGCGCCGTCGCGGGCGGAATCCCGCACCCTCGCGAACACCCGGTCGCCGGCGCCCGGTTTCTCCGCCGCGGGCGAGGGCGCGGACGGGTTCACCTCGACCTTCCCGATCCGCCAGCGGTCGCCTTCGCGCACGGTCGTGAGCAGCACCGACGCGATGCCCTTGCTGGTGGCGCCCGCCCTGGTGCTGCTCTGGTCGAGCACCGTCAGCACCCGCGCCTTGTCCGGCGTCTCCTCGACCGCGGCCGAGACGATCACCCTCGTCACGAGTTTGATCGGTTCCGCCGATTTCCGGACCTCGGCGAACAGCTTCGCCAGCTCGTCGCGCGCGCCCGGCGTCAGGTTGCCGGCGATCGCCTTCTCGTAGGCGGGCACGGCCGCGCTGTCGTAGGAGAACACCGCTTCGGTGGCCGTCTTCACCGCCGTGAGCACCGCGGCCGTCCGCGCCGGGTCGACCAGCGCGAGGTTCGAGGGCGGGGTTTCCGGCTCGGGCCGGGCGGTACCGGAGACCGCGGTGGTGCAGCCCGCGAGCGCGAGCAGTACCGCGAGTCCCGCCCATCGCTTCACAGGAGGCCGAGTTCCCGCGCCCGCGCGTCGACCTGGAGCCGCGACGTCACACCGAGCGCGACCAGCAGTTCCGAGACGCGGCGCTGATAGGTGCGCACGCCCATGCCGAGGCTCTTCGCGGCCTTGTCGTCCTTGCAGCCGGTGGTCAGGAACTCGAGAATCTGCGGTGCCTCCATCCGGATGTCGGCGAACCGCGCGTCGAACGTCTCCAGGGTGGTGGACGCCAGCCAAGCGGTTTCGAACAGCGACAGGATGCCCTGCACCAGCTCGGGGCGCGAGATGACGCTGTACGAGCGCACCGCCTTGCCCTCGTCTCCGGCCATGATCGCGACCCGCTCGTCGAGCAGGATCGTCTCGTTGATCTCCTCGGTGCCGATCCGGATCTGCGCGCCGAGTTCGGACAGGTGGTGCAGGTGCCGCGCGGTCTGCTCGTTCAGCAGGACACCGGGGCGGTACAGCTTGCGGATCCGCTTGTCGCGCACCAGCCGCTCACCCTGCCGCGTGAGCGACGGCCGGGAAAGCGCCCAGGTGTAGAGGTCGTCGGCCGCGCACGCGATGTCGTTCGCCGCGACGAACAGATGAGCCGTCCGGTCGAACAACTCTTCTTCTCCGCGAATCAGGGAGATGTCACTGACGAGTTCCACGGCGACAGTCTTCCAACATTCCCCGGCAGCCGTGACGGGAACGTCGCTATTCGCCGGTGAGTGGGCGGAACACGGTTCGGATGGTCACGACGAAAGTCGGAATCCGGGCACGAGCCGTCGCCGATGTCCCCGCTTCGGGTGACCCGTCTCACCCGGGAGGTCTCGGCCACGTGAACGAGGTCTGACCTGCAGGCGAACAGGGTGTCCCCAGGTGTCATAGGCATCACGAGTACGCGGCGGGGACTAGGCCAAAAGACTACCCACGCGCTTACGATTCCACTGTGACCACGCCTGTTGCACTCGCCATGGCCGTCGGCGGACTGATCGTCGGTGTGGTTTTCGGCTTCCTGATCGCGAGGGGCCGCACCCGCCGCGAGGAGCGGCGACCGACCGGCCCCACCGTGGCCGAACTGCTCGAACGCCTCGTGCGGTCCAGCAACAACGGCGTCGTCGTGCTCAACAAGTTCGGCGACATGGTCCTGCACAACCCGCGTGCCTACGAGCTCGGGCTGGTGAAGGTCAACCAGGCCGATCCGCGGGCCCGCAAGGCCGCCGAGCAGGTGGTCGAGACCGACGAACCGATGGAGATCGACCTCTCCCCGCTGGAGGCGAGGGGGCGTCAGCCCGAGGCCGTCCTCGGCGAGGTCCGCCCGCTCGGCGACGGGTTCACCGTGGTCGAGGCCGTCGACCACTCCGAGGCGATCCGCCTGGAAGCCGTCCGGCGGGACTTCGTCGCGAACGTCAGCCACGAGCTGAAGACGCCGGTCGGCGCGATCGCGCTGCTCACCGAGGCCGTCCTCGACGCCGCGGAAGACACCGAGGAGGTCCGCCGCTTCGGCGGCAAGATCCTCCGCGAATCGACGCGGCTCGGCCAGCTCGTCACCGAACTGATCGCGCTCTCGCGGCTCCAAGGCGCCGAGCGGCTGCCCGACCTGAACGTCGTCGAGGTCGACGCCGTCGTCCGCGAGGCGCTCGGCAGGACGACGCTTTCGGCGGAATCCGCCGAGATCACCATCACCACCGACGCGGCCAGCGGGCTCCTCATCGAGGGCGACCGGACGCTGATGGTCACCGCGCTGTCGAACCTGCTGGAGAACGCCGTCGCGTACTCACAGCCGGGCAGCCCGGTGTCGATCAGCAGGCGGCTGGTCGACGGGAAGGTCGAGATCGCGGTGACCGACCGCGGCATCGGTATCGCGGAGGACGAGCAGCAGCGCGTCTTCGAGCGGTTCTACCGCGCGGACAAGGCACGGTCGCGGGCGACCGGCGGCACCGGGCTGGGGCTGGCGATCGTCAAGCACGTGGCCGCCAACCACGGCGGTTCGGTCGGCCTGTGGAGCCGTCCCGGCACCGGGTCGACCTTCACGCTGCGGATCCCCGCGCACATCCCCGCCGAACCGGCCGCGCCCGCGAAACAGGCTCCGCCGGTGTCCCGGCCGGAGAAGACCCCCGAGCGGACACCCCGTCTCGTGGCAACAGGGCAAGAAAGCCCCGACCATGGAGGAAACCTGTGACGAGGGTTCTCATCGTCGAGGACGAAGAGTCGTTCGCCGACCCGCTCGCGTTCTTGCTCCGCAAAGAGGGCTTCACCGCCGCCGTCGCCGTGACGGGGCAGCAGGCACTCGAGGAGTTCGACCGCAACGGCGCCGACATCGTCCTGCTCGATCTCATGCTCCCCGGGATGAGCGGCACCGACGTCTGCAAGCAGCTCAGGCAGCGTTCCGCCGTACCGGTGATCATGGTGACCGCGCGCGACAGCGAGATCGACAAGGTCGTCGGCCTGGAACTCGGCGCCGACGACTACGTCACCAAGCCGTACTCGGCCCGTGAGCTCATCGCGCGGGTGCGAGCGGTGCTGCGCCGCGGTGGCGAGCCGGGCTCCGAAGGCGATCTGGCGCCTCTGGTGCTGGCGGCCGGGCCGGTGCGGATGGACGTCGAGCGGCACGTGGTGACCGTCGACGGCCAGGAGGTCTCCTTGCCGCTGAAGGAGTTCGACCTGCTCGAGTACCTGCTGCGCAACGTGGGCCGCGTGCTCACCCGCGGGCAGCTGATCGACCGGGTGTGGGGTGCGGACTACGTCGGCGACACCAAGACGCTCGACGTCCACGTGAAGCGCCTGCGCTCGAAGATCGAGCCGGACCCGGGCTCGCCCCGGCACCTGGTCACGGTGCGTGGCCTGGGCTACAAGTTCGAGACGTGAGCCGAAGGGGACTTTCCCCGCATAAGACGCGGTGAAGGACGCTTTCCTCTCATCGCATGCGGGGAAAGTCCCCTTCAGCCCCGGCCCCTGCGATACAGATCACGGTTACGGTTTCGTGACCTGATGTGGGGGCGGGTACCGTAGACGCTCGTGCGCCTAGGGGTACTCGACGTCGGTTCCAACACCGTCCACCTGCTCGTGGTCGACGCCCACCGTGGCGCCCACCCGACCCCGATGCATTCCGAAAAGGCCGTCCTCCGGCTCGCCGAGCAGATCACCCGCAACGGCGACCTGAGCCGCGCGGGCGCGGACAGCCTCGTGCGTGCGGTCGAATCGGCGAAAGCGGCCGCGGCTCGGCTCGGCTGCGAAGAGGTCATGGCGTTCGCCACCTCCGCGGTCCGCGAAGCCAAGAACGCCCCGAAGGTGCTGGCGAAGGTCCAGGAGCAGACCGGCGTCGAACTACAGGTGCTTTCCGGGATCGACGAATCCCGGCTCACCTTCCTCGCCGTCCGCCGCTGGTTCGGCTGGTCGGCGGGAAAGCTGCTGGTGCTCGACATCGGCGGCGGCTCCCTGGAGGTCGCGATGGGCCGCGACGAGGAGCCGGATCTGGCCGAATCGCTGCCGTTGGGCGCGGGCCGGACCACCCGGACGCGGTTCCAGCACGACCCGCCCACCCGGTCGGAGCTCATCGCGACTTCGGCGTGGCTGGAAGAACAACTCGCCCCGCTCGCGAAGAAGGTCGCCAAATTGGGTGAACCCGATCGGGTCGTGGCGACGTCGAAGACGTTCCGGTCGCTAGCCCGGCTGACCGGAGCGGCGCCGTCGGCCGGCGGGCCGCATGTGCGCCGTACCCTGACCGACACCGCGTTGCGCCAGCTCATCGCGTTCATCTCCCGGATGACCGCCCCTGACCTGGCACAACTCGAGGGGGTCAGCGCGAGCAGGTCGCATCAGCTGGTGGCGGGCGCGCTCGTCGCACAAGCCACCATGCGGGCGCTTTCCCTGGAAGAACTGGAGATCTGTCCGTGGGCGCTGCGAGAAGGTGTCATCCTTCGACGGCTGGACCATTCGAACGGTGCGGACGAGACTGTGGGCGGCAGCGCCCGACTGGACTTAGTCGACGGAGAACGGGCACGGTGAAGAGGTGACGGAAATGCGGATGACGGTGGACAGCGCGCGCGACGCCGCCGATGCCCCGTCGCGTGCCGGTTCGCAACGGCTTGAGCGCGCATTGGACTGCACGGTATGACGGACGAGACAGAGAGCGGCCAGCCACAGAAGACCGTGGCGGAGCTGCTCGCGCAGCACGGAGCCCAGCCCGAGGGCGGGCGCCGCAGGCGACGCCGCGCGGCCGACGACGACGAGGCTCCCGAGCCCACTCGCGGGCGGCGGGCGCCGTCCCCGAGCGATACGGCGCCGCAGGCGATCATCGACAGGGTGTCCGGCGACACCCCGCCGCCTGCCAACCGTCCGCCACGCCGCTCGCGCCCGCAAGATTCCGGCGCGCGTCCGCTTCCGCAGCCGCAGCAGGATTCCGCGCCGCTGCCGGTGCCGCCGGACGTCGCGTCCACCCCGACCCGGCAGACGCCGCCGGTGCGCCCGCCGCAGGAGCAGAGCGGTTATCAGCAGCGTCCGCCGCAGCAGTCGGGTCAATTCCCGCGGCCGGCTCCGCCGCAGGAGCAGAGCGGTTATCAGCAGCGTCCCCCGCAGCAGTCCGGTCAGTTCGTCCGGCCGGCTCCGCCGCAGGAGCAGTCCGGTTACCAGCAGCGCCCGCCGGACTCAGAGGGCCTGCCCCCGCGTGGCCGCCCGCGTCCGGAGGAGACCCGCGGCGCGATGCCGCCGGTCCGCCGTCGCCCGGAGCCGCCCGCCGGACCCCCGTCTTCGGGGCTGTCGGCGAGGCTCGACGGCGGCCTCGACGCCCCGGCCGAAGACGTGCAGGACCAGCCGGGCCCGATGGCGAGCGGCGCGTTCGCGACGCCGCCCGCCCAGCCGGCGCGGCGCCGCCGTCCCGCGGCGCGCCCGCCCCAGCCGAAGGCCGAGCCGAGCACCGAACAGTTCGCCGCGGTCGGTGACGAAGCAGCGGCCGAACCCGAGGCCCCCGCGTCCGTCGAGCCTCCGGCGCCGCCCGCCGGCCTCGCCGGATGGCGCAAGCGCAGGCAGAAGGTGCAGTCCGAGGACACCGAAATCGGCGGGATCCCGCCGGTGCCGCCCCCGGTCGCGCCCGTCGAAGCGGACGCCGACCCCGAGCCGGACCCGTTCGACGCCGGTCCGCCCACCATGGGGCATCCGGCGCCGATGCCCTTCGTGCCGCCGCATTCGCTCGACGACCGCGACCGGCAGGACAACCTCGACGAGTACGAGCGCGAGTTCGCCGACCCGGCGTACCCGGACGGTGGCCCGGACTTCGGCCGCGACGACTACAGCTACCGCGCCGACGACTACGAGGACGACTACGACGACAGCGTCGACGACGTCGTCGAGGACGACGAGCCCGCGGCGCCCGCCGAGAAGGTCTCGCCGGGGAAGCAGTGGCTGGCGCTGGCCGGCCAGCTCGCCCTCGGCGTCGTCGGCGGCGCCGGTGTCTGGCTGGGCTTCAACTGGCTGTGGGTGAACATCCCCGCCGCCGCGCTGGTCGCCGCGCTGCTGGTGATCGTCGCGCTGGTGTGGATCGTCCGGAAGATCCGCAAGGCGGAGGATCTCCAGACCCTGGTGCTCGCGGTACTGGTCGGACTGGTGGTGACGGTCTCACCGGCCGCACTCCTGCTGGTGGCGCGTTAGCGGCCTCGGGAAGGATGCCGGAATGGTTCAGCAGATTCCGGTAGGCCTCTCGACGGCGTCCGTCTGGCCGTTGCGGGCGGGCGCGGCGTTCGAGCTGGCCGCCGACCTCGGTTACGACGGTGTCGAGGTGATGGTCTGGGCGGACCCGGTCAGCCAGGACATCTCCGCGCTGCGCCGCTGGTCGCGCCGTACCGGTGTGCCGGTGCTGTCGATCCACTCGCCTTCGCTGCTGATCACCCAGCGCGTGTGGTCGCCGGATCCCGAGGTGCGCCTGCGGATGTCCGTGGACGCGGCGCAGGAGCTCGGCGCGCGCACGGTCGTGGTGCATCCGCCGTTCCGGTGGCAGCGCCGCTACGGCGACGCGTTCGGCGACCTCGTCGACGAGCTCGAAGAAGCCAGCGGGATCGAGATCGCGGTCGAGAACATGTTCAAGGTCCGGCCGCCCGGCGGCTCGCGGACGTCGCGCGTGTCGGCCTTCCGGCCGTCGATCGACCCTACGGACGTAGGGTTTCGCCACTACACGCTCGATCTGTCCCATACAGCGGCAGCCGGGATGGACGCCCTCGCGCTCGCCGAACGGATGGGTTCCGGGCTCGCGCACGTCCATCTGGCGGATGGCACGGGCCTGCCGAAGGACGAGCACCTGGTGCCCGGACGCGGGATCGAGCCCTGCGCCGAACTGCTCGAAAAGCTCGTGAACTGCGATTTCTCCGGGCAGGTCGTGCTGGAGATCAACACCCGGCGGTCGCCGAGCGCGGCGCGGCGGTCGCGGGACCTCGCGGAGTCACTCCTGTTCGCGAGGCTTCACCTCGGCCAGTGACAAAGATCGTCTCCGGGTGCGGAGATTCATTCCTCCCTGCGCTCGAGGCGCTGGTACACGTAAAGTTCCGACCGTGAACCAGCTGCGCTTGTTGATCTCCCGCACCCCGATGGATCGGCTCGTGGCCTGGGTCAGTGCTCGGTGAGCGCGGCCGACGAAACGAGCACCTCCTTCGACGCGGCGTGCGCGACGAGATCACTGGGTGACGGCACTTTCACGGCGGTCCTCCGGACCGAATGGTCGATCGGTGGACACCCCCACGGCGGCTTCCTGATGGCCTTGATGGCCAGGGCCGCCCTCACCTTCCTCCACGAACGCGGCGAGCCGCCGTCCGAGCCACTCGCGATCAGCGCGGAGTTCCTGCACCCGCCGGCGGTGGGGCCGGTGTTGCTGCGCATGGACGTCCGGAAGGTCGGAAGGCGCGCCTCGGTCGTCGCGGTCACGCTGGAGCAGCGGGGCCGCAGTTGCGTCGAGGCCAGGGTGACCACCGGGCGGCTGCCGATGCGGCGTCCGGAGTGGACCGACGTCCCCGCCATGCCCGCGGAGCCGCCGCCCGGCGCGGTCCCCATGACCGGTGAGACCTCCGAAGGCCTGTTCAACCTCGCGAAGGGCTGCGAGGTCCGGCTCGACCCCGCGAGCGTCGGCTACCTGCACGGCCGGATCGGCGACCCGCCGAGGATCCGGCTGTGGGTCCGGCCGAGGCACGGGCTCGCGGATCCGTTCTTCGCCCTGCTCGCGAGCGACGTGAACCCGCCGGTGGTCTACAACCTCGGCCGGGTCGGCTGGGCGCCGACCGTGCAGCTGACCGCGTTGCTGCGCACGCGGCCGGCGCCGGGCTGGCTGCGGGTGCTCGTCCAGAGCCAGTCGGTGCACGAGGCCTGGTTCGACTCGGACGCGCTCGTGGTCGACTCGCAGGGCAGGCTCGTCTGCCAGGCGCGGCAGCTGGCGCTTGCCCCGGCGCCCGGTGGCTGACGGCCGTTTGGCACGCTGAAGAGCATGAGCGAGCTTGCGCGCGAATCATCGACCCAGTGCCCGCTCATACGACGGAACGTGACCCAGTACGGGAAGAGGGCATGAGCGTGATCGCGGTTCTGGGTGCCGGGAAGATCGGGGAGGCCCTGCTATCGGGCCTGCTGCACGGCGGGCACAGCCCGGACGACCTGCTGTTCACCGAGCGGTACCCGGCGCGCGCGGCCGAGCTGACCGAGCGCTACGGCGTGCACGGGGTCACCGTCGCCGACGCCGCCCGCCGGGCCGACGTGCTGGTCGTCGCGGTCAAACCGCAGGACATCGAACCGGTGCTGGACGAGCTCGCGCCGTTGCTCGGCGCGGAGTCACTGGTGGTCTCGCTGTGCGCGGGCCTCCCGACCGCCCTGTACGAGCGCAGGCTGGCCGACGGCGTCCCGGTGGTGCGGGTCATGCCGAACACCCCGATGCTCGTCGGAGAGGCGATGAGCGCGGTCTCCGCGGGGGCGCACGCGACCGCCGAGCACATCGCGGTGGTGAAGGACCTGCTGTCGCACGTCGGACAGGTCGTCGAGGTGCCCGAGTCGCAGCAGGACGCCGTCACGGCGCTGTCCGGCTCCGGTCCCGCGTACTTCTTCTACCTGGTCGAGGCCATGATCGACGCCGGGATCCTGCTCGGCCTGCCCCGCGCGCTCGCCGGGCAGCTGATCATCCAGTCGGCGGTCGGGGCGGCGAAGATGCTCGCCGAATCCGACGAACACCCGGTGCTGCTGCGCGAAGCCGTCACCTCGCCCGCCGGGACGACCATCAACGCCATCCGCGAGCTGGAGAAGCACGGCGTCCGCGCGGCGCTGCTGGCCGCCATCGAGGCCGCGAAGGACCGCTCGACCGAGCTGGGCGCCGCCCACGATCCCCGCACTTAGTCCTCTGGATGCGGTAGTTCGTCGTCTGACTACCGCATCCAGAGGACTGAATGCGTAGTCGTACGGGCCCATCTCGGTGACTCGCGTCGCTTTAGCCACACGTGTCCCGCTACTCTCAGGAGAGCACGTGCGTGTCGATACCACAGGTGGGGAAGCCTCGTGGCGCGACACGTGTCGAAGGACACGGTGAATCATGCCGCCGAACAAGAAAGACGATCTGCCCTCAGTGGGCCAGGTCCAGTTCCTGACGGTCGCCGAGGTGGCCACGCTGATGCGGGTCTCCAAGATGACCGTCTACCGCCTCGTTCACTCGGGCGAGTTGCCCGCGGTGCGCGTCGGGAAGTCGTTCAGAGTGCCCGAAAAGGCCGTTCACGAGTATCTGCAGGGCGCGTACTTCGACGTGGGCTGAGGCCCGTTTCGCGGGGCAGAACGTGCCCGCCCGAGGGCGTCTTCCGGGGCGCGAGTACCCTGGAAGACCGCTCGTGCCTGTGCGCTCCACCCGTTGGACGCTGCGCCGGGCAGCGTGACCGACGACGAAGGAAGGAGCGCTCACGATGGGCTCTGTGATCAAGAAGCGCCGTAAGCGCATGTCGAAGAAGAAGCACCGCAAGTTGCTGCGCCGGACGCGCGTTCAGCGTAGGAAGGCCGGCAAGTAAGACACAGCCGGTGAGTGGCCCGTCCAGTTTCTGGACGGGCCATTCCCATTTGGTGGGCGGTTTCCGCCCATTCGAGTGAGACGTGCATCCCCTCTGCGAGCGGCTGGTTAATAGCATGTAAGCGCTGCCTCGACTACCCCTAATGAGCGGTAACATCTCAAGGGCAGCCGCGCGATGCTTCCCATGAGTGCAGGTACGCGCACACTCGGTGGATCGACCAGTGCTCAAGGTCATCTGGACCCCGTGATCGAAGTCCGAGAACCGCCCAAAGCCGCAGGGAGTCCTATGCCGTCGAACATCGTGCTCGTGACCGGGGTCGGGGGAGACCTTGGCGGGAAGCTGCTCGCCAGACTCGGCAACAATCCGGAGTTCGAGCGGGTGATCGGCGTCGACACCACGCCTCCGCGGAAGTCGGTCCTGCAGCGGATGGGGCACGCAGAATACGTCCGTGCCGACATCCGCAACCCGCTGATCGCCAAGGTGATCAGCACGGCCAAGGTCGACACCGTGGTGCACGCGTCGTGCACCGCGCATCCGGCCGGCCCGGCTCGCCGGACGGCGATCAAAGAGGTCAACGTCATCGGCACGATGCGGCTCTTGGCGGCCTGCCAGCGCTCGCCGCTCGTGCGCAAGCTCGTGGTGAAGTCGACGGCCGCCGTCTACGGCGCGGGCGCGCGCTCGCAGGCCGTCTTCACCGAGGATTCCGAACTCATCCCCACCTCGACCAGCGGTTACGCGAAGGACGCCGTCGAGATGGAGGGATATGTCCGTGGGCTACTCCGTCGCCGTCCCGACATCACGACGACGCTGTTGCGGTTCGCCAACATCATCAGCCCCGAGATCGACACCGTGCTCTCGCGCTACTTCGCGTTGCCGTTCGTTCCGACCGTCTTCGGCTACGACGCGCGGCTCCAGCTGCTCCACGCTTCGGACGCGCTGTCGGTGTTCGAGCAGGCGACCCTGAACGACAAGCCAGGCGTGTTCAACGTCGGTTCGGACGGGGTACTCACCCTCTCGCAGGCGATCCGGCGAGCCGGACGGGTCGAGCTGCCGATGCCCAGCGGTGTCGTGCCGTCGGTCGGCAAAGTGCTGCGCGGAGCCCGCGTGGTCGACTTCTCCGCCGACCAGGTGCGGCTGCTGAACTTCGGCCGCGTCGTGGACAACACGAAGCTCAAGAAAGATTTCGGCTACACCCCGCGCTGGACGACGCGGGAAGCGTTCGACGACTACATCTCCGGCCGCGGGCTCCGTCCCGTGGTGGACGGCGGCAAGCTGGCCGGGTTCGCGAGCAAGGTGCTGGTGGCCGCGGCGACCGGACAGGCGGCGCACCGGTGAGCAGGCCACACGAGAACGACCCCGAAAACTCTCACGAAGGCGAGGCGGAAAACGTGAGCGGCGCTGAAGCGCAGGTCATCCCGTTGCACGGCCCCGGCAGAGAGAAGCCGGACCCGGCCGTCGAAGCGGAACGGGATCTTCGCGAGTCGGAAGAAGCGCGAGAACATCTGGAGCAGGAGCGCCGGGCGGACGCGCCCGTCGTCGAATTCCCCGGGGCGGCGCGCGTCGCGCCCGCCAGGACCCGTCCGGCCGACGCGGATCTCCTCCCGGCCTCGCTCAGGACGGCGCTGGGGTTCCTGCGCGACCGGTTGACCGGTGACTACACCGTCGACGAGTTCGGCTTCGACGCCGAGCTCACCGAGACCTTGCTGTTGCCGCCGCTGCGCGCGCTGTACGAGAAGTGGTTCCGTGTCGACACCTTCGGCGTCGAGAACCTGCCCGCCGACGGCGGCGCGCTGCTGGTGTCGAACCACTCCGGCACGTTGCCGCTCGACGCGCTGATGACCGCCGTCGCCGTGCACGACCACGTCCCCGGTGGCAGGCATCTGCGCGGCCTCGGTGCGGATCTGGTGTTCCAGGTGCCGCTGGTCGGCTCCTTCGCCCGCAAGTCCGGGCAGACACTCGCCTGCACCGCCGACGCGGAACGCTTGCTGCGCAAGGGAGAACTCGTCGGCGTCTGGCCGGAGGGGTTCAAGGGGATCGGGAAACCGTTCTCTTCGCGGTACAAGCTGCAGCGGTTCGGCCGCGGTGGTTTCGTTTCGGCCGCGCTGCGGACCGGCGTGCCGATCATCCCCGTGTCGGTCATCGGCGCGGAGGAGATCTACCCGAAGATCGGCGACATCAAGCTCCTCGCGCGCGTGCTCGGCCTGCCGTACTTCCCGGTGACACCGTTCTTCCCGCTGCTCGGCCCGCTCGGCGCGATCCCGTTGCCGACGAAGTGGAGCATCGAGTTCGGCGAGCCCATCCGCACGGACACCTACGACGCGGACGCCGTGGACGACCCGATGCTGGTGTTCACGCTGACCGACCAGGTGCGGGAGTCGATCCAGCAGTCGCTGTACAAACGCCTTTCGCAGCGGAAGAGCGTCTTCAAGGGCTAGAACGCGCCAGGCCGACCGTGCCCTGAATGACCGATTGATGTCCAAAAGTACGGCTTGTGGATCGGGTCGTGAGGGGTAAGGACGGTTCTAACCCTCTTTACCACTCACGACCCCTCGTGAATCTGCGCAAATCCCCAAATCGGGCATCTTGATCAGGATTGGCGTCCCTTATGGACGGTCAGGGAGCGCCAGGCCTTCGTGGCGGGGCCCGCTCCGGCCGCCGACTCGCCTACTCACGGCCGCGATCGCCGCGAGTAGGTGACTGATTGCGTGGAAGGTCAGCGCTTCCGGTAGGCCATGCCCGCCGCGACGGCACCGGCCACGGCACCGACGCCGAGCACCGAAGGCACGCCGATCTTCGCGGCCTTGCGTCCGGTCCGGAAGTCGCGGATCTCCCAGCCGCGCGCCCGCGCGACGTCGCGAAGACCGCCGTCCGGGTTCACCGCGACCGCGGTCCCGACTACCGACAGCATCGGGACGTCGTTCTGCGAGTCCGAATACGCGGTGCAGCGCTTGAGATTCAGTCCTTCGCGTGACGCCAGCGCCCGGACGGCGTGGGCTTTCGCCCGGCCGTGCAGCAGGTCGCCGACGAGACGGCCGGTGTAGACGCCGTCCTTGGTCTCCGCGACGGTGCCCAGCGCGCCGGTGAGGCCGAGGCGCCGCGAGATGATGGCCGCGAGCTCGATCGGGGTCGCGGTGACGAGCCAGACGCGCTGTCCGGCGTCGAGATGCATCTGCGCGAGCGCCCGGGTGCCGGACCAGATCTTGTCCGCCATCAGCTCGTCGTAGATCTCTTCGCTGATGTCGGTCAGTTCCTGCACGGTGCGGCCGGCCACAAAGGACAGTGCGCGCTCGCGGTGGGTCTTGATGTCCTCTTTGTTCTCCCGGCCGCCGAGGCGGAACTTCACCTGCTGCCAGACGAATCCTGCCAGATCGGCGGAGGTGAAGAACTTGCGCGCGGCCAGGCCGCGGGCGAAGTAGAAGATCGACGCGCCCATCATCATGGTGTTGTCGACGTCGAAGAACGCGGCCGCCGTCAGGTCCGGCGGAGCGGGCGGTGCGGGCGGTTCGAGTGCTTCGGCGGACGCGGTCGCCATGGCGGCCTCGGCCGACGCCTCGCCCGCCAGCTCGGCCAGTCGTTCGAGCTCTTGACTCTTATCCTTGCCCCGCCAAACTGACACGCACACCGCCTCCGGAATCCCAGGTGCCTGTGCACAGCGTAGCGAGCGGCCGACCACGCTGCCCCGGGTGTGGTGCCTCCCTCATCGACGGTGAGTCAGCCGATGGTTATCGGCGGTAATCCCGGAATGAGCGGCGGAATCGAAATCAGCGGCGGCTTCGGCGTGGTGGTGGTCGTCGGCAGCGGCGGCAGGTTCGTGGGGCCGGGGACGGGGACCACGGGTGGTGGCGTCCCTCCGGTCGGTGGTGCGATCGGCCCGGTCGGGGCCGCGGTGTCCACGGCGGACGACGACGGCGGCACCGAGGTCGGCGCCGGTGACCCGGTCGGTGCCGACGACGGCGGGGGAGACGTCACCGGCGGCAGGACCGCGTGGGGGGAATCGGGGTCACGGACGCAGTCACCGACGGCCGGGACCGCGCCGAGTTCGTCGGAAGAGCCCGTGGTGATCGTGTAGCAGACCAGGCGCGAGCCGAGATCCGTCGTCCGCTCCTGGACCTTGTCGAGCAGGACACGGGCCGCGGCGAACTTGTCGCGCGCCTCGGCGGGGGCTTGGTCGACCTGGAGACCGAGCCGGTCGGACTGCTGCCGCGCCCAGGCGCGGAGTTCGGCGAGCCGGGTCTGGCCACCCTGATCGGTGACGAGCGCGGTCAGCCGGGAGACACCGGCTCGCAGATCCGTCTCGAAATCGGCGAGGCCGGTGAAGTAGGCGTCGGTGGGCGCGCCCTGCCGCGTCAGTTCGTCGAGCTCGCCGACGCGGTTCGCGGCGAACTCCAGATGCTTCTTCGCCTTGTCCTGCTCGTCGAAGGTGAGCCCGAGCGCGGCCGATTCACCCGCTCGTTTGATGCCGTACAGCGGATCGCCCGGCAACGCGTCCTTGGACAGCAGCAGGGTGATCCCGCCGAGTGCCAGCACGAGCGCGACGGCGGCCGCGGCGAGATTGGCGACGGCGTGGCCACGTCGCTTCGGCGCGGCTTCGGCTTCGGCGAGGCGTCCGGCGATCTCGTCGCGGATCCGTTGCCGGGTCTCCGCGTCGGGGGCGCCGCCGGCGCCGAGTTCGCGCAAGCCGCCGACGAGCGCGAGTTCGTGTGCGAACTCGTCGTCGTCCGGGGATTCGGTGCCGTCGACAAGATCGGCGAAGCGGTCACCGTCCGCCCGCTCCCGCGCGAACCATCCCGGCACGCCCACGGCGAAGTCTCCATCTGCTCAGCCCGGTCCTGACACCGGTCTGGCTGAGAAAACGAGCGGGGACGCCCAAGGGTTACGGCAAGGCCGGGTGAGGCACAAATATTAGATCGATGCCGCAACGCGGAGCGTTTCCGTTGAGGGTGGTGGGGGGTATATCGGCGGGTTAACGCAATCCGGTGGGCAGAAGTTGTGCCAAACGGCGTACCGCGCGGTGCTGAAGGGCCTTGATGGCGCCCTCGTTGCGCTTCATGATCGCCGCGGTCTCGGCGACCGAAAGCCCCTGCATGAACCGCAGCACGATGCACTCGCGCTGATCGTCGCCGAGTTCGGCGACGCAGCGCAGCAGTTCGGCTCGGGTGGCGCGGCTGATGGCCTGCTGTTCGGGTCCCGCGACCGCCTGCACACCCACGTTCCCGATCGGCGCCCCGTTGGGCTCGGCCACCTCGTCGGTGACCACCTCGAGGCGGAACCGGCTCGACTTCACGTGGTCGAGGATGATGTTGCGCGCGATGGTGACGAACCAGGCGCCGACGTCACGCCCCTGGTAGCTCACCGACGTGATGCGGCGCAGCGCGCGGAGGAACGTCTCGCTGGTGACGTCCTCGGCGAGGTCCCGGTCGCCGAGGCGGAACAGGACGTAGCGGTAGACGACGTCGACGTAGCGGTCGTAGAGCCGCCCGAATGCGGAGGTGTCACCGCCTTGCGCGGCGCTGACCAGATCCCACGCTTCGGCCTTCGCGGCTTCGGCCGCGGCGTCGCCCTCGTCGACCTTCGCCCGGGGCGACGGCGCCGCGGGGAAACCACTCCGGCGGAGGATGTGGCCCGCCACCATGGAGACGGGATTCGGCGCGGGAAGAGTCATGGCGCACCTCCCGTTCCGGACAGGGAGTACCGGCCCGCATGTCCCACCGCCGCGTGGGCCTGCAAGATCTGCACGTCCGGACTCCCTTTCTCACCATCGAGTGATCAACACCACTCGACGACGCCCAGCAGCATACGTGTAGTTACCGCGAAGTAGGTAGCGGTGCCGCGGTTACGGAACTGCGACGAAAGCGAGTGAGCCCCATGACGGTGGCCGAGATGACAAACTGACAACGCCGTTCACCGAGGGAAGAGGTTCGCAGTTGAGCGCGGAGCAGGTTGCCGAAGGAAGCGTGCCCACTTTGCTCGCCGAGGCTGCCCGTCAGTGGCCAGGCAAAGCGGCCGTCCAGGAGACCGGCGGCGGGGTCGCGCTGACCTGGTCGGAGCTCGACAACGCCGCCCACGCGTTGGCCCGCGCCCTGCTCGACGCGGGAATCGAGCGCGGCGACCGGGTGGCGCTGCGGCTGCCGACTTCGGCCGCGTTCGCCGTCTCGCTGTTCGGGGCGCTCCGGGCGGGCGCGGTGGTCGTCCCGATCTCGCCGCAGGGGCCGGCGGCGGAGCTGAACGGGTTGCTGGAGCACAGCGGCGCACGGCTCGTCCTCGAACGCGAAGTCTCCGAGGAGCTCCCCGAGGGAGTGACAAGCCTCTCACCGCCTGTTACCTCGGATGGAGCAGCCGAACCGGTCGACGAGTCCGGCGCCGGTGAGGACATAGCGGTCATCTCGTACACCTCCGGCACGACCGGCCCGCCGCGCGGCGTGATGCTGTCGCATCGGGCGCTGCTGGCGAACCTCGACCAGCTGAGCCGCATCGTCCCGGCGCCGCTCGTGCACGGCGACCGCGTGCTCATCACCATCCCGTTGTTCCACGTCTACGGCCTCGGGCCCGGTCTGTTGCAGACCACGGCGGTCGGCGCGACGGCGATCCTGTCCGAACGCTTCCTCGCCGAGCGCACGCTGGCCGACTGCGCCGAATTCCGGGTGACGTCGATCGCCGGCGTGCCCGCGATGTACGCCGAGTTCGCCGCGATGGACCCCGAGGAACTCGGCCGTGGCCTGTCCACCGTCCGGCGGATGACGTCGGGCGCGGCGCCGCTGCACCCGAAGGTCCTCACCGCGCTCCGCGGCGCCACCGGCCTCGACGTCTACGAGGGCTACGGCCTCACCGAATGCGCGCCGGTGGTCACCACGACGCTGGTCACCGGCTACCCGAAGCCGGGTTCGGTCGGGCGGCCGCTGCCCGGCGTCGAGCTCCGGCTGGTCGACAGCGACGGCGACGCGGAGCCCGTCCCGCTGGACCCGGACGACCTCGGCGACGCCTTCGACGAGGACGGCGGCACCGGTCTGGTGTCGATCCGCGGTGCGAACCTGTTCTCCGGTTACTGGCCCGACGGCGCGCACGGCCCCGGTGAGGACGGCTGGTTCCGCACCGGCGACGTCGGCTACCTGGACACCGACGGCGACCTGCACCTGGTGGACCGGGCCAACGACCTGATCATCGTCAACGGCTTCAACGTCTTCCCGCACGAGGTCGAGAACGTGATCTCGATGCTGGACGAGGTCGTCGAGGCGGGCGTCGTCGGCGTCGTCGACGAGCGGACCGGCGAAGCGGTGAAGGCCGTCGTCGTCCCCGCGCCCGGCGCTTCGCTCTCGGAACAGCAGGTCGTCGAGCACTGCGCGGAGCACCTGGCCGGGTACAAGGTGCCGCACACCGTCGAGTTCGCCGAGTCCCTGCCGCATTCGGCCACCGGGAAGCTGCGCAGGATGCGCCTCAGGTAAGGATTGAAAGCATGGCGCACCACGTGACCGTCATGACCCGCACGGGTTGCCACCTGTGCGAGGTCGCGGAACAGGACATCGAGCGGATCTGCGGCGAACTGGGCGTCGCCTGGTCGGCGGAGGACGTCGACAGCGATCCCGAATGGCGGGCCGAATACGGCGACCGCGTGCCGGTGATCCTCGTCGACGACGCCGAGCACGGCTACTGGCGCGTCGAAGAGGACAGGCTCCGGAAGGCACTGGCGTAACACACTCGTAAGGGCGGTCAACCGACCTTCGGGCCATTTCGCTCCGAAGATGGAGTCGTGGACGACGAACGCAGGCTCACCTTCCCCCAAGCCGCGCTGACCGGGCTCCTGTCACTGGCGGCCGCTCTCGGCGTGGGACACCTCGTCGCGGGCTTCGTCGGGTACACGGCCTCGCCGTTCGTCGCCGTCGCGAACTTCGTCATCGACCACAGCCCGCACGCGGTGGTCGCCTGGGCCGAGCAGACGCTGGAGACCTGGGACAAGTTCGTCCTCAAAATCGGTCTCGCCGTGGTGCTGGTGCTGTTCGCGCTGCTCGCCGGGCAGCTCTCGCGCCGCACTCCGCTGCCGGGCCAGGTGATCGTCGGCGTCCTCGGCGCGGCGGGCGTCGCGGCCGTCTTCGTGCGCACCGACCTCGGGCAGATCGCGCTGCTGGCGCCGGTGATCGCCACCGTCGTCGCGCTCGTCGTGTTCACCCGGCTGCACTCGTTCTTCCGCCCGAAGGTGTTCTTCGACGACCGTGAAGGCGAGGGCCCGGACCGGCGGAAGGTGCTGATCACCGGGGCGTCCGTCGCGGCCGGGGCCGGTGTCGCCGCGCTGACCGGTCAGATCGTCGGGACCAGGAAGAACGCCGAGGAGTCGCGTGCCGCCGTCGGCAGGCTCGTCGCGGCGAGGACCGCGCCGCCGATCCCGCCCGACGCGGACTTCGCGAAGCTCGGCACCCCGCCGTACATCACTCCTTCGAAGGATTTCTATCGGATCGACACGGCGCTGGTGGTCCCGCAGGTCCGCACCGAGGACTGGAGCCTGCAGATCCGCGGCATGGTCGAGCGCGAGATCACCTATAGGTATGAAGATCTGCGCTCGCGGCCGCTGATCGAACGCGACGTAACCCTGTGCTGCGTCTCCAACGAGGTCGGCGGCCCGTACATCTCCAACGCCCGCTGGATCGGCATCGACCTGCGCGACCTGCTGAACGAAGCGGGCGTGAAACCGGGCGCCGAGCAGATGTTCGCGACCAGTGTCGACGGCTGGACCTGCGGCACCCCGGTCGAAGCCGCCCTGGACCCGCGGCGCGGCGCGATGCTCGCCCTCGGCATGGACGGTGAACCGCTCCCGATCGAGCACGGCTTCCCCGCGCGGATCGTGATCCCCGGGCTGTACGGCTACGTGTCCGCCACGAAATGGGTGACCGAGCTGGAGATCACCACGTGGGAGGAGCGCCAGGCGTACTGGCTCGGCCGCGGTTGGGCCAAGGAGGCGCCGGTGAAGACGCAGTCGCGGATCGACGCGCCCGGCTCGGCGGTGAACGCGGGGAAGGTCGTGGTGTCCGGGACCGCGTGGGCGCAGCACACCGGTGTCGCGAAGGTGGAGGTCCGGGTCGATCAAGGGCCGTGGCAGGAGGCTGTCCTGTCGGCCGAGACGTCGAAGGACACCTGGCGGATGTGGTGGACCGAGGTCCAGGTCGGCCCTGGTCAGCACGAGATCGCCGTCCGGGCGACGGACCGGTCGGGTTACACGCAGACGCCGGAGCGCGCCGGAACCGTGCCCGACGGCGCCACCGGCTGGCACACGGTGTCGGTCAACGCGCGCTAGAGAGACTGACCACAGCGCTCACCTGTGACTTTGTGCCTGCGTTCACAAGTGGCTACCGTAGATACGTCGCCTCCGAAAGCGCCCGGCATCGAACCGGACTCAGCGCCGCGGGTCAAGAGCCGATTTCCAGGTTCGGGTGACTCATGTCGTCAGCAGGACCAGAGGAGCGGACAAGCGTGGTGTCGCAACGAGGCCGGCGCACCCGGGTGACACCGGACGCCGACAACGCGCCCACCGCGGAGATGCCCGCCGTCGAGGCCACCGCCGAACCGGAAGCGGTCCGCGCGAAGTCGATCCCCGAGGCCGCCGTCGCCCGCCTCGCCGTCTACCTCCGTGTCCTCTCCGGGCTGGCCGAGCAGGGCGCGACGACGATCTCCAGCGAGGAACTCTCGCAGGCCGCGGGCGTCAACTCCGCGAAACTGCGCAAGGACCTGTCCTACCTCGGCTCGTACGGCACCCGCGGCGTCGGCTACGACGTCCAGGTCCTGGTCAGCCAGATCGAGCGGATCCTCGGCCTGACCCGCAAGCACAAGGTCGCCGTGGTCGGTATCGGTAACCTCGGGCACGCGCTGGCCAACTACGGTGGGTTCCCCGGCCGCGGGTTCCCGGTCGAGGCGCTGTTCGACCTCGACCCGGATCTGGTCGGCGTCCCGGTCGGCGGCCTCCCGGTCTCGCATCTCGACGAGATCCCCAAAGTCTGCGCCGAACGGCAGATCTCCATCGGCGTCATCGCCACTCCGCCCACCGCCGCGCAGTCGGTCTGCGACCGGCTTGTCGCAGGTGGCGTGCAGTGCATCCTGAATTTCGCCCCGGTGGTGCTGCAGGTTCCGGCACATATCGAGGTGCGCAAGGTCGATCTCGCGGTCGAACTGCAGATCCTGTCGTTCCACGTCGCTCGCCGCGCCGATCTGGCCGCTAACGGCACCGGCGGAGGAGACGGTGGCCCCGGGAGCCCCGAGAATGGCAGCGTGAACGGCCACGGCAACGGAATGGTGGTGCGCTGAAATGAGCGTGTTGGCGGTCGGGCTCTCACACCGCAGCGCCGAGCTGAGCACCCTGGAACGCGTCGCGGTCCCCGCGACCGACGTGACCAAGGTGCTCAACGAGCTGCAGCAGGCCGAGCACGTCAGCGAGGCGATCCTCGTCTCGACCTGCAACCGCATCGAGGTCTACGCCGTCGTCGAGACTTTCCACGGCGGTCTGAACGACGTCTCCGACGTGCTCGCCCGCCAGGCCGGGATGCAGCCCGCCGACCTGTACGACTCGCTGTACGTGCACTACGCGGGCGCCGCGATCGAGCACCTGTTCTCGGTCACCTCCGGGCTGGACTCGATGGTCGTCGGCGAGACGCAGATCCTCGGCCAGATCCGGTCCTCGTACGCCACCGCGCGTGAGGCCGGCACCGTCGGCCGCACGCTGCACGAGCTGATCCAGACCACGCTGCGCGTCGGCAAGCGCGTCCACACCGAGACCGGCCTCGACCAGCTGGGCGCTTCGGTGGTCTCCGAGGCGCTGGCCGCCGCGGGCGACATCGCGGGCAAGCACGCGCTGATCGTCGGTGCCGGTTCGATGGGCGCGCTGACCGCGTCCCACCTGCGCAAATCCGGGATCGGCGAGATCACCATCGCCAACCGCACCGAGGCGAGGGCCGCCCGCCTCGCCGCCGCCAGCGTCGAGCAGGGCGTGCCCGCCAAGGCCGTCCAGATGAGCGGCATCGCGGACGCGGTCGCCGAGGCGGACGTCGTCGTCTGCTCCACCGGCGCGCAGGCCGCCGTCTTCACCGCCGAGCACGTCCCGGCCCGCGCCGGACGCCCGCTGGTGGTCTGCGACCTCGGTCTCCCGCGTGACGTCGACCACGACGTCGCCGAATTGGCCGACGTCACCGTGGTCGATCTCGAGACCATCCAGCGCCGCATGCGGGAAGCGGGCACGCCGACCACCGAACGGCAGACCGCGAAGGCCGCCGGAATCGTGCTCGACGAGGTGCGCGAGTACCTCGCCGGCCAGCGCAGCGCCGAGGTCACCCCGACGGTGACGGCGCTGCGGCGCCGGGCGGCCGAGGTGGTCGACGCCGAACTGCTGCGGCTGGACAACCGCCTGCCGGACCTCGAACCCGGGGTTCGCGAGGAGGTCGGCCGCACGGTCCGCCGCGTGGTCGACAAGCTGCTCCACGCGCCGACGGTGCGGGTCAAGCAGCTGGCCGCCGAGACGGCCGACACCGATTACGCCAACGCGCTGCGCGAGCTGTTCTGTCTCGACCCGCAGGCGCCCGCCGCGGTGGCTAGTCCTACTGCAACGCCGAAAGACGAGTGATCATCCAGTGAGCAGAGTCATCCGCATCGGGACGCGCGGCAGCAAACTCGCCCTCGCGCAGACCGGCACCATCGCCGACGCCCTGCGCGCCACCGGCGCAGAGGTCGAGCTCGTCACCGTGACGACGCCCGGCGACAAGTCGTCCGCGCCGATCCCGACGATCGGGGTCGGCGTCTTCACTTCCGCGCTGCGCGAAGCCTTGCTGCGCGAGGAAGTCGACGTCATCGTGCACTCGTACAAGGACCTGCCGACGAAGCCGGAGCCGGGCATCACGCTCGCCGCCGTGCCGCCCCGCGAGGACCCGCGCGACGCGCTGATCGCCCGTGACGGGCTGACGCTGGGCGAGCTCCCGCCCGGCTCGACCGTCGGCACCGGCTCGCCGCGGCGGACCGCGCAGCTGCGCGCGCTCGGTCTCGGTTTGGAAATCGTGCCGATCCGAGGCAATATCGACACCCGCATGCGCAAAGTGAGCGACGGAGAGCTGGACGCCGTCATCCTGGCGCGTGCCGGACTGGCCAGGATCGGCCGGGCGGAGGAGATCACCGAGACCCTCGACCCGATCCAGATGCTGCCCGCGCCCGCACAGGGGGCGCTGGCGGTGGAGTGCCGGACCGGTGACGTGGACATCGAGCATCTGCTTGGGTCCACAGTGGACGATGAAGGCACCCGCGTCGTGGCGGCCGCCGAACGGGCGTTGCTCGCGGCGCTGGAAGCCGGGTGCAGCGCACCGGTCGGAGCGCTGGCGGAGATCGTCGAGGACCTGGACGCCGAAGGGCGGGTCGTCGAGCGGATCTCGTTGCGGGGCACCGCCGCCGTCGAAGGGGACGGGGACGCGGTCGACATGGTGCGCGCTTCCGCGCTCGCCGACAAGCACGAAGCCGATCAGCTCGGCCGGACACTGGCCGCCGAGCTGCTCGACCTGGGGGCCGGCGCGCTGTCCGGCCCCGCCCAGTGAGTCAGAACGTTGAAGGTAGGGCCGCGCTCGACTGCGGCCGCTCAAGAGGAGAACGCACAGATGACCCCCGCGCGTAAGACCACCGGGCGAGTCGCCTTCGTGGGCTCGGGCCCCGGTGACGCCGGTCTGCTGACCGTCCGCGCTCAGGAGCTGCTCGCCAAGGCCGAGGTCGTGGTGACCGACCCGGACGTCCCAGCAGGTGTCCTGGCCTTCGCCGCCGAAGGTGCCGAAGTGCGCCCCGCCGTCGGCGAGGCCACCGAGGTCGCCAAGGACCTGGTGAACGAGGCCAAGGCCGGACGGCTGGTGCTCCGGCTGATCGCCGGTGACCCGCTGACCCAGCCCGCCGTCGTCGCCGAGGTGCAGGCCGTTTCCCGGACCAGCGCCGTATTCGACATCATCCCGGGCGTCTCGCCCGGCGCGGCCGTCCCGGCGTACGCCGGTGTCGCGCTCGGTGGCACGCACACCGAGGTCGACGTCCGCGGCGACGTCGAATGGGCCGCGCTGGCCGCCACCCCCGGCCCGATCGTGCTGCACGCGACGTCGGCGCACCTGGCCGAGGCCGCGTCCGCGCTGACCGAGCACGGGCTGGCGCCGACCACCCCGGTCGCGGTGACGTCCAACGGCACCATCAACACCCAGCGCACCCTGGACACCACGCTGGCCACCGTCGCGAACGAGGCGGGCGAGCTCGTCGGCCCGCTCATCGTGACCATCGGCCAGGCCGTCGGCCAGCGCTCGAAGTTGTCGTGGTGGGAGTCGCGCGCGCTGTACGGATGGAAGGTCCTGGTGCCGCGCACCAAGGAGCAGGCCGGTGAGATGGCGGAGCGGCTTCGCGGCCACGGCGCCACCTCGCACGAGGTCCCGACCATCTCGGTCGAGCCGCCGCGCAGCCCCGCCCAGATGGAGCGTTCGGTCAAGGGTCTCGTCGACGGCCGCTACCAGTGGATCGTCTTCACTTCGACCAACGCCGTCCGCGCCGTGTGGGAGAAGTTCGAGGAGTTCGGCCTCGACGCCCGCGCCTTCTCGGGCGTGAAGATCGCCTGTGTCGGCGAATCGACCGCCGCGAAGGTCCGCTCCTTCGGCATCATCCCCGAGCTGATCCCGGAAGGCGAGCAGTCCTCGGAGGGCCTCCTCGCCGAGTTCCCGCCGTACGACGACGTCCTCGACCCGGTCGACCGCGTGCTGCTGCCGCGGGCGGACATCGCCACCGAGACCCTTTCGGCAGGTCTGCGTGAACGCGGCTGGGAGATCGACGACGTGACCGCGTACCGCACGGTGCGCGCCGCGCCGCCGCCCGCCGAGACCCGCGAGATGATCAAGACCGGCGGTTTCGACGCGGTCTGCTTCACCTCGTCCTCGACCGTGCGGAACCTCGTCGGCATCGCCGGCAAGCCGCACACCCGCACGCTGGTCGCGTGCATCGGCCCGAAGACCGCGGAGACCGCCGTGGAGTTCGGGCTGCGGGTCGACGTCCAGCCCGAGAAGGCCGACGTCCCGCACCTGGTCGACGCGCTCGCCGAGCACGCCGCGCGGCTCCGTGCCGAAGGTGCGCTCCCGCCGCCTCGCAAGGCGAAGCGAGCCCGCCGCTCCTGACGGTCGGTTAGTACATGAAGGCCCCCTTCACCTCGCTAGACGCGGTGAAGGGGGCCTTCATGTACTAACGGGTCCTTGAGTGGCTGTCACACGACCGGCTCGCGGCCGGTCTCCGCGGTGAGTCGTCCATCGGATCACGCGTGTCGTCCATCCACTCACGACCACCTGGACCGACTCACTCCTGAGCCCTTTCAGCTGAAGAACTTCACGACCTCCGTGTACGCCAGGTACGCGAACATCGCCAGGCACACGCCCAGCAGTCCGTTCGACAGCCACCGCGAACGCCCTTCCCGCGGCACCCGCGAAGTGTTCAGCAGCACCAGCAAGGTCGCCGCCAGGAACGGCATGAACAACGCGCCCAGCACGCCGTAGATCACGGTGAGCTGGAAGGGCTGGTCCAGGAACAGCAACGCCATCGGCGGGAAGGTCAGCCACAGCACGTATCCCCGGTACGCGACACTGCGCTCACCGGCCTTTTTCTCATACGCCTCAACGCTTTCCGTCGCGTTCTTGGGCAGCCGCAGAATGCGCCACCAGTCCGCGAAGAGCAGGCTCACGCCGTGCCAGACACCGATCACCGACGTGAACGAAACGGCGAAGAAGCCGATGAGGAACGGGATCCGCGCCCATTGCCCGTAGTCCGCGGCGAGGGTGTCGCCGAGGAACAGCAGGCCCTTGTCGCCCGAGATGATCTTCTGGCCCAGCAGCAGTTCCGCGCCGACGATCAGCATGGCGATCACGAAGATCCCGGTCATGACGTACCCGACGGCGTTGTCGGTGCGCATCATCGGGAGCCACTTCGACGAACGCCAGCCCTTCGCGAGCGTCCAGTAGCCGTACGCCGCCATGGTGATCGTGCCGCCGACGCCGCCGACCAGGCCGAGGACGTAGACGAGCGAGCCGTCGGGCAGGGTCGGGACGGCGCCCTTGAACAGTTCCGCGAAATTCGGCACGACGAGGATCGCGGTCCCGACCACGGTCACGAACATGATGCCGACCAGGACGGTCATCAGTTTCTCGATGATCGCGTAGCGCCCGAACCACACCAGCGCGAAGCCGAGCAGGCCGCAGATCATCGCCCAGTACCGCACCGAAAGCGCGGGGAAGAGCGCGTTCAGCGGCAGGCCCGACGCGGACATCGCGGTCGCGCCGTAGACGAAGCCCCAGATCACCGCGTAGATCCCGAAGTAGATGAGCGCCCAGATCCCGAGGGTCCGCCAGCCGGACAGGATCGTCCGGCCCGAGGTCAGATGCCAGCGGCCGACGGCTTCGGCCAGCGCGAGTTTGAAGATCGTGCCGACGAGCACCGCCCACAGCAGCGTGTACCCGAAGCGCGATCCGGCCACCATCGTCGCGACGAGGTCGCCCGCGCCGACCCCGGTCGCCGCGGCCATGATCCCTGGCCCGACCTGGCGCAGCCGTGCGCGCCAGCCGACGGGCGGTTCTTCCAGTTGGTCGGTCACCGTTGAACTCGACATGAAGGGGAAGGTAACCCACGTCACATCACGCCGGAATCGGACAAAGGTGACTCTTTACCGTTCCTTAGGAAAGGTTCGGCCGTTCACCACTTCTCCGGCGGGCGGGAGTACCGTCGTAGGGGTGTTCCCCGAACATCGCCCCCGCAGGCTCCGTACCACTCCGGCTATGCGCAGGCTGGTCGGTGAGACGACGCTGCGCCCGCGCCAGCTGATCCTCCCGATGTTCGTGGCCGAGGGCGCCGACGCGCCCCGCCCGATCTCCAGCATGCCCGGCGTCGTCCAGCACACCCGCGACACGCTGCGCAAAGCCGCCGTCGACGCGGTCAACGCCGGGGTCGGTGGCCTGATGCTGTTCGGTATCCCGAAGACGCGGGACGCCGAGGGCTCCGGCGCGATCGACCCGGACGGCATCCTCAACGTCGCCCTGCGCGACCTGAGGTCCGATCTCGGCGACGCGACGGTCCTGATGGCGGACACGTGCCTCGACGAGTTCACCGACCACGGCCACTGCGGCGTCCTCGACGCCGAAGGCGGTGTCGACAACGACGCGACCCTGCGCGTGTACGCGGAAATGGGGCTGGCGCAGGCGGAGGCGGGGGCCCATCTGCTCGGTCCCAGCGGCATGATGGACGGTCAGGTCGGCGTCATCCGCGCCGCGCTCGACCGCGCCGGGCGCACGGACACCGGCATCCTCGCGTACTCGGCGAAGTTCGCCAGCGCGTTCTACGGCCCCTTCCGCGAGGCCGTCGATTCGCAGCTGAAGGGCGACCGGAAGACCTACCAGCAGGATCCGGGCAACGTGCGCGAGGCGCTGCGCGAGATCGAGCTGGACATCGCCGAGGGCGCCGACATGATCATGGTCAAGCCCGCGCTGGCCTATCTGGACGTCATCAGGGCCGCCGCCGAGACGTCGACGGTTCCCGTCGCGGCGTACAACATCTCGGGGGAGTACGCGATGGTCGAGGCCGCCGCGGCGAACGGCTGGCTCGACCGCGAACGCACGATCCTCGAGGTGCTGACCTCGATCCGCCGCGCGGGCGCGGACATGATCCTCACCTACTGGGCCGCCGAAGCCGCGGCCTGGCTGGACTGAGCCTCGTAACGAAAAGGGCCCCTTCGCCACGGAAACCGCGGCGAAGGGGCCCTTCTCGTTCTCGCTACTCAGCCTGCAGCAGGAAGACGTCCACGCTGAGATTCGACCACTTGCCCGCCACCGCGTAGACGCGGTCGTCGGCCCAGAGATACCGGTAGAACCCCGGGATCGGGCCGGTCTCGTCCTGTTCGGAGTTCCTGATCTGGGCTTCCAGGAACGGCGTCACCTTCCCGTCCGCGACCGCGATCTTGACCGTCCGCTGGGGTCCGGTGTTGTACACCGGGCCGACCTGGGCCAGGATCTGGCCGTCCACGATCTTGATCGGCGCCTGGATCGTGCCCTCCGGAACCGAGGCCGTCCACTTGCGCTGTCCGGTGTTCAGATCCACCGCGACCAGCGTGTTCATCTGTCCGCCGATCGTCCTGGTAGGCGTGTAGAACGTGTCGCCGTCCACGATGATGGCGCTCGGATGATGTTCGGTACCCGAGGCGCTGACCCCGAAACCCTGTGACGTGGTGCCGTCGAGCTCCTCCTCGGAGTTGGGTTTGCCACCGTCGATCTTCGACTTGAGTTTCAGGTTGTCGTCGAAGAGGAAGTACGTGCCCTGCTCGGTGTTCGAGCCGTACGCCAGCACCGGCTTCACCGACAGGAGACCGATCCCCGAGATCGAGTAGCCGTCGTGAGGGACGCTGTCCTCCAGTTCGACGTTCCCGGTCGCCGGGTCGATCTGCAGCACGGTGACCGAGAAGTCACCGGTGAGGCAGGACGCCACGACGACGGCCTTCCCGTCTCTCGGCATCATGTCGTGCCCCGCGCAGGTGTCTTCGCCGTCGGCCTTGCGGGAGAACGTTTTCGTCCACTTGATCGCGCCGGTGGCCAGGTCGAGGGCCGCGTAGCCCTGGTCCGCGGTGACGAACACGACGTCGCCCATGATCTGCGTGACGACGGCCTCCACCGAGACCACCCGGTCCTGCATCTTCTGCGGGATGGCCATCGGCACCTGCCAGCCGAGCTTCCCGTCCTTCAGGTCGAGGATGGTGGCGTTGTCGCAGCTGCCGTCTTCGCTGCCGGCCTTCGCCTTGCCGAAGGCGAGGACGATCTTGCCCCCGACCGGTTCGACTCCGGTGCCGCAGAAGATCTTGCCGCCCGGCGCCTCGGTCAGCCAGCGCTGCTTGCCGTCCGCCCTGGTGAAGGCGGCCACGTACTTGTCGCGGACGACGACGAGGTCGTCTTCGTGCAGCCAGGTGGTGATCCCGTGCTTGTACTCCGGGACGTCCTTCTTCACCCCTGACAGTTCCCATTTGACCTTCGGCGAGCCGGCAGGCGATCCGGAGGCGGGCGGAGGGGCTGCCTGTCCCTGGCCTTCGTCTCCGCCGCCGCTCAGCGTGATCGGCACGATCACCGCGGCGGCGACCACCACGACGATCAGCGGCACGAGCCAGAGGAGGAACTTCTTGCCCTTGGGCGGTTCCTGCCGCGGGGGGCCGTACTGGTTCTGCGGGTAGGGCTGCTGGTGAGGGTGGGGCGGTGGCTGCTGCCAGCCCTGCTGCTGGTGCGGTTGCCAGGGTTGGTGCGGCTGCCATTGCCCGCCACCGGGCGGAGTGGGTGGTCTGGTCATTCGGTTCCCCGGTTGGTTCGGTGCGATCTAAGGTTCGACGGTGTAGATGTCCAGGCTGAACTTCGGAAAACGGCCGCATACGGCGTAGACGCGGCCGTCCGCCCAGAGATAGCGGTAGAGGCCGGAAATCGGCCCGTTCTTGTCGTTGTCGGCGTTCTCGATCGGTGCTTCGACCATCGGCGTCACCGCTCCGTCCGCGACGGCGACCTTGACCACTCGCTGCGGCCCGGTCCGCGTGACGGGCGCGACCTCGGCGATCACCTGGCCGTCCTCGATCGCGAGCGGAGCCATCACGGTGCCCTCGGGCACCTTCGCCGACCACTTGCGCTGCCCGGTCTTCAGATCCACCGCGACCAGCGCGTTCACCGTGCCCGCCTGGGGCATCGTGATGGTGTAGAGCACTTCTTCGGTGACCAGGGCCGGGCTGACGAGGTGTTCGGTGCCGGACGCGTCGCTGTCGAAGCCCTGGCCGTCGGCGCCGGTGAGACCGTCCGGCGTGAACGGGTCGCCACCGTCGATCTTCGACTCGAGCTTCAGGTCGTCCCCGAAGCGGAAGTACGTGCCCGTGTCGGTGGTCTTGCCGTAGACCAGGAGGGGCTTCGCCGAGATGATCCCGACGTTGCCGAGCGAACTGCTCTCCTTCGGCTGGTGCTCCGCCACCTCGATGTTCCCGGTCGACGCGTCGACCCGCAGCATGCTCAGGCCGTAGTCCCCGGTGAGGCAGGTCATCACGACGACGATCTTGCCGTCCCTGGGTGCGGCGTCCTGTCCGGCGCAGGTCGGATCGTCGGCCCGGTCGGGTTCGCGCGTATGGGTCTTCGCCCACTTCGGGGCGCCGGTGGCGAGGTCGAGCGCGGCCATTCCCTCGCCCTGCGTGACGAAGACGGCGTCACCGGCGATCTGCAAGATCGCGGACTTGGGCGGGCGGTCGCCCTTGAGCTTCTGAGGCACCTCCATCGGCTGCTGCCAGTGGAGCTTCCCTTCCTTCAGGTCGATGAGGGCAGCGTTGTCACAGGTCTTTTCCTCGCCGTAGGCGAAGGCGATCTTCCCGTCGACCGGTTCCACGGAGGCACCGCACGCCCGCTTCCCGTCCGGCACCTCGGTGAGCCAGCGCCGCTCACCGTTCGCCCTGGTGAACGCGGCGACGTACTTGTCGCGGACGACGACAAGGGTGTCCTCGTGCAGCCAGGTCGTGACGCCCTGCTTGTACTCGGGGACGTCTCCCTCCAGTCCGGACAGCCGCCATTTCACCTTCTTGGCCGCCGGCGCCGAAGTGCTCGGCGGCTGGGCGGCTTGCTCCCGAGGCTCTTCCCCGCCCGCCAGTGCGATCGGGATCACGACGGCCGCGGCGACGACCACCACGATGAGCGGAATCAGCCAGAAGAGGAACTTCTTGGACTTCCCGGGTGGTGGTGGGGGCGCCTGGTGCCAACCGCCTGGGTACTGCTGCTGTGGTGGCTGCGGGTAGCCGTATCCCTGCTGTGGCCAGGGCTGTCGCCGCCCATGCCAGGCCCCATCGGACTGGCTCGGTGTGGTCATTGTGAGATCCCCAGTGTTCGTGTCGATTCGCGCACAAGCTACCCGGGCGGCAACGGCCTGGCCTGCGAAACCACGTAGGCTGCCTCGCGTGAGCGACAGCACAGCCAACGAAACGGATGACGAGCGCCGCAAGCGGGGGATGTCACCGGATCCGATCCTGCCGGGCCAAAAGCCGCCGAAGATCACCGTGCCGAAGCCGGTCGCGATCTCGTTCTGGCTGTGGATCCTCGCCGGTGTCGTCCTGGTGGCCGGGCAGATCGCCCTGCTGGTGCTGAAGGACGAACTGACCGAGGGCATCCTCAAGCAGATCAGGGAGAACCCGGTTCCCGGTCAGCCCGCCGATCCGGTGCAGGTCGCTTCCGGCGTGAACACCCTGCTGTGGATGCTGTTCGGCGGCGCGCTCACCTTCGCGGTCCTGTTCGCGCTGTTCGCGTACAAGGCCCGTGAGGGAACGCGGTCGGCCAGGACGGTCCTCACCGTGGGCGCGGTCTTCCTGGTCCTGGTGGAACTGCTGATCCTGCGCGGCTCGCTCAACGTGTTCCTGCTGGTGTCCACCCTGCTGGTGGCGATCGCGCTGGTGCTCATGTACCTGCCCAGCGTCGCCGACCATTTCCCGAAGGTCGGGCGCACGCTGCCATGACCTCCGAGCCGTCTCTCTACGACGAACCCGGCGTCGGCTGGACGGCTTTGCTGTGGGCGCCGCTGTTCGCCCTCGCCGGGCTGCTCGCGGAGCTGGCGACGGGTGGTCCGGTCCACTGGCTCGCCTGGATCCTGGTCGCGGTGGGGCTGGTGGCGATCACCGTGCCCTGGGTGTACGCGCGTCGCCGGTACCTCTCGCTCGAGGTCACCGCGGACGGCTACCGGCAGGGCAGGGAAACGCTGGAGGCGACCCGGATCGCCGAGGTACTCGAAGACGAGGCCCCGGTCGGCTCGCGGGTCCTCGGCGGAGGTTGGACGATCCCCAAGAAGCACGGCGAAGTCGGGTTGAAACTCGAAGACGGCGTTTTCGTGCGCGCCTGGGCCAAGGACCCCGACGCCCTCCGCGAGGCACTCGGGGATTTGGTGCGTGCCCGCACCACAGAGTCATGAGAAACTGCTCACCGTGATCGACCTTCCCCAGCCGACCGGTGCCGATCTGTGGCCACCGGAGGACTCCCGGCGAGACGCCCGGCTGCACAAACCCCTGCGCGCCGTGGTGGGGGCGGTCGAACTGATCCTCGCCGCGCTCGCGGTGTGGGGTTCCTTCGCGTGCTGGAAGGCCGGTGTCGTCCCGGTCGTGATCCCCTACGGCGAGACGACGCTCGAATCGCAGCGCTACTTCGGTGGCCCGCTCGCCGGCGCCATCGGGCTGGGCGTGCTGGCCGCGATCCTGGTGGTGGACGCGATCCGCCAGTTCCTGCTCGCCATCCGGGCCAAGGGCCGCAAGCCCAAGGAACCGAAGCTCAGTTGAGCCAGACGACCGCGGCGTTGACCGCGGTCGAGAACAGCAGCCACAGCAGATACGGCACGAGCAGCCAGGCCGCGAGTTTCGACCGGCGGCCGAACTCCGCCATCGTGATGGGCACGACGAAGTCCAGGACGACGACGTCGGCCAGGGCGAGGGCGTGTGCGCCGCCGGCGAAGAACAGCGGCGTCCACAGCAGGGTCAGCAGCAGGCAGACGCCGTAGAAGGCGAAGCCGCGCGTTTCGCCGTCGGTGCGCCAGTAGCACCAGCCCGCGAAGGCGACCAGGAGCAGCAGGACCGACCACATCGGCCCGTAGAGCCAGCCCGGCGGCGCCCACGACGGGCGAGCCAGCGCGTTGTGCGTTTCGGAGCGGGTGGCGACCGCCAGCCCGGCCACGATGCCCACGATTCCCGCCATGGCGATGAATCCGGCCAAGGCCTGCCAGCGCAGGCGACGGTGGTGGGTCGGTGGTGACGGCACCGTGGACACGTGGATTCCTCCGCGAGGGTTTCGACGGGAGTGCTCCCACCCTAGTGGGCCTGGTCACGCCGTGCCCGGAACCGCCAGGACCTAGCGGCGGGTGTCATCCGTGATTTGCGAGACTGGGGACGTGACTACCGGAGTCGATCAGTCCAAGGCATGGTTCGAACGAGCGAAGGCCGTGGTCCCGGGCGGAGTGAACTCCCCGGTGCGGGCCTTCAACTCCGTCGGCGGCACCCCGCGGTTCATGGTGCGCGGCGAGGGCCCGTACCTCTGGGACGCCGACGGCAACCGCTACGTCGATCTGGTCTCCTCGTGGGGCCCGATGATCCTCGGGCACGCGCATCCGGACGTCGTCTCCGCCGCGCGTGAAGCCGCTGTCGACGGGCTGTCCTTCGGCACCCCGACGCGTGGCGAGGTCGAACTCGCCGAAGAGATCATCGGCCGTGTCGAGCCGGTGGAGCAGGTGCGCCTGGTCAACTCCGGCACCGAGGCGACGATGAGCGCGATCCGGCTGGCCAGGGGGTTCACCGGCCGGGCGAAGATCATCAAGTTCGCGGGCTGCTACCACGGTCACGTCGACGCGTTGCTTGCCGAAGCGGGCTCCGGCGTCGCGACCCTCGGCCTCCCGACCTCGCCCGGTGTCACCGGCGCGCAGGCGGCCGACACGATCGTCTTGCCCTACAACGACCTTGACGCGGTCCGAAAGTCCTTTGTGGACAACCCGGACTCGATCGCCGCGATCATCACCGAAGCCGCCGCGGGAAACATGGGCGCCGTCGCCCCGGCCGACGGTTTCAACGCCGGTCTCAAGGAGATCGCGCACGAGCACGGCGCGCTGCTGATCATGGACGAGGTGATGACCGGGTTCCGCGTCTCGAAGGCGGGCTGGTTCGGCCTCGAAGGCGTCGCCGGTGACCTGTACACCTTCGGCAAGGTGATGTCGGGTGGGCTGCCCGCCGCGGCCTTCGGCGGCCGCGCCGACGTGATGGCGAAGCTGGCCCCGGGCGGGCCGGTGTACCAGGCGGGGACGCTGTCGGGGAACCCCGTCGCCGTCGCCGCCGGGCTCGCGACGCTGCGCGCGGCCGACGACGCCGTGTACGCGGCCCTCGACGCGAACGCGAAGCGGCTCGGCGACCTGTTCGACCGGTCGCTGACCGAGGCGGGTGTCACGCACACCGTGCAGTACGCGGGCAACCTGGTCAGCGTGTTCTTCAGCGAGAACCCGGTGACGAACTACCCGGGCGCGCAGGCCTCGGAGACCTGGCGGTTCCCGGCGTTCTTCCACGCGCTGCTGGACAACGGCGTGTACGCGCCGCCGAGCGCGTACGAGGCGTGGTTCGTCAACGCGGCCATGGGCGACGCCGAGTTCGAGATCATCTCCTCCGCGTTGCGCGTCGCCGCCCGCGCCGCCGCCGAGGCGGTCCAGGCGTGAGCGAGACGACGATCGTGCACCTGCTCCGCCACGGTGAGGTGCACAACCCGGACAAGATCCTGTACGGCCGTCTGCCCGGCTTCAAGCTCTCCGACCGCGGACAACGTCAGGCGCTGACGGTCGCCGAAGCCGTCGCGAAGCACGACATCACCTACGTCGTCGCTTCGCCGCTTCAGCGCGCGCAGGAGACCGCGGCGCCGATCGCCGCCGCGCACCGCCTCGACGTCGACACCGACGATCGGCTCATCGAGGCGGACAACCAGTTCGAGGGCGAGCGCGTCGCCGTCGGCGATGGCGCCCTTCGCCAGCCGAAGCACTGGCCGAAGCTGGTCAACCCGTTCCGGCCGTCCTGGGGCGAGCCGTACGTCGAGATCGCGCACCGCATGCTCGGCGCCATCCACCGCGCGCGGCGGGCGGCCGAGGGCCACGAGGCGCTGTGCGTCTCGCACCAGCTCCCGATCTGGACCGTGCGGCGGTTCCTGGAGGCGAAGCGGCTCTGGCACGACCCGCGCAACCGGCAGTGCTCGCTCGCGTCGCTGACCAGCCTGGTCTTCGAGGGCGAGGAGCTCGTGCGGATCGTCTACAGCGAGCCCGCCGGCACGACCGACCCGAAGGTGACCGGCGCATGAAGCGACTCGTGGCGGCCGTCGTCGGGCTGGCGCTCGTCGTCACCGGCTGCACCACCGGCAAGGACGCCGTCGTCACCGGCGGCAGCTTCAACTTCGTGTCGCCGGGCGGGAAGGTCGACATCACCTACGACGTCGCGGACCGCCAGCCGTCGCCGACGCTGTCCGGCGACGACCTGATGAACGAGGGCAAGCAGCTCTCGATCGCGGACTTCCCCGGCAAGGTCATCGTGCTGAACCTGTGGGGCCAGTGGTGCGGGCCGTGCCGCGTCGAGGCGCCGGAGATGCAGAAGGTCTACGACCAGACCAAGGCGTCCGGCGTCGAGGTGATCGGCATCGATCTGCGCGACAACGACCGGAAGCCGCCGCAGGACTTCATGCGGGACCGGAAACTGACGTACCCGTCGATCTACGACCCGTCGGGGCGGACGCTGCTGCAGCTTTCGGGTTATCCGCGCAACATCATCCCGTCGACGATCGTGCTGGACAAACAGCACCGTGTCGCCGCGGTGTTCCTGCGGGAACTGCTGGCGTCGGATCTGCTGCCCGTCGTCCAGCGCCTGGCCGCCGAACCCGCCTGACCCACGCCCGGATCGCGTTTAGCCCGCTAAACGCGATCCGCCCACCGGGACCAAGGTCCTGACCGGGTGCGACGTAGGTCCCGTTGGGCCAGCCCCGGCGTTTTCACTTCGACCACACTGCCTACGCTCCTTTGCGTGAACGGTGTTACCGAGCTGGCGCTCTCAGGGCCGCTGCTGCTCGCGGCGGGTGTGGCGCTGCTGGCCGGGACGATCTCCTTCGCGTCGCCGTGCGTCGTGCCGCTGGTGCCCGGGTATCTCGCGTACCTGGCGGCGCTGGTCGGCGCGGACGCCCCCGCGGTCAGCCCCGACGAGGAGCGCAAGAAGGGCCGCTACGCCGTCGTCGGCGCGGCGGCGCTGTTCGTGCTCGGGTTCACCGTCGTCTTCGTGGTGACGCTGGGAACGCTGGTGTGGATCGCCGACGTCGTCCAGCTCAACATGGACCTTCTCCAGCGCCTCGGCGGCGTGCTGACCATCGCGATGGCGCTGGTCTTCCTCGGCTGGATCCCCGGCCTGCAGCGCGAGTTCCGCTCGCACCACGTGCCGCGCGGCGGACTGTGGGGCGCGCCGGTCCTCGGCGCGGTGTTCGGTCTCGGCTGGACGCCGTGCATCGGGCCGACGCTGTCCGCGGTGATGTCGATGGCCGGCGCCACCGGCGGGGCGGCGGCGCGCGGGTACGTGCTGATCCTGGTCTACTGCCTCGGCCTCGGTGTCCCGTTCCTGCTCATCGCGTTCGGCGCCCGCTGGGCCGTCCGCGCCACCGACTGGCTGCGCCGCCACGGCCGTCAGGTGCAGGTCTTCGGCGGCGCCCTGCTGCTGGTCGTCGGCGTCCTGCTGGTGACCGGGCTTTGGGGCGACCTGACCGGCTGGATCCGGAACACCCTCGTGAACGACATCAGGCTGCCCTTGTGACCACCACCGAATACCATCAGACGCCGCTGAAGCGCGTCCTCGGCTTCCTGCGCAACACCTGGCGCGGTCTGACGTCGATGCGCACCGCGCTGGTGCTGCTGTTCCTGCTCGCGCTCGCCGCGATGCCCGGCGCCCTGCTGCCGCAACGGAACCTCAACGTCGCCAAGACCGACGAGTACATCGCCGCGCACGGCTGGTGGGGCGAACTGCTCGACCGCACACAGTTCTTCGAGGTCTACGGCAGCGTCTGGTTCTCGGCGATCTACATCCTGCTGATGGTCTCGCTCATCGGCTGCCTCGCGCCGCGCAGCTTCGAGTACGCGAAGGCGATGCGCGCGAAGCCGGTGCTCACGCCGCGCAAGCTCTCGCGGATGCCGCATCACGTGTCCACCACGACCGACCGGACCCCCGAAACGGTCATGACGGACACGCACACGCTGCTTAAAGGCTGGCGCCGCGTCGAGCGCGAAGAGGCCGACGGAAGCCGGAGCATCTCCGCCGAACGCGGGTACCTCCGCGAGACCGGCAACCTCGTCTTCCACTTCGGCATGCTCGGCCTGATCATCTTCTTCGCGCTGGGGAAGATGTTCGGCTACGAAGGCCAGGTCATCGTCCAGGCCGACGGCAGCCCGTGGTGCAACTCCGGGATCCTCGGCTACGACACCTTCAACGCCGGGCTGCGCGTCGACGGCACCGACCTCAACGCGTTCTGCATTCGCCTCAAGGACTTCGAGGCGCGCTACACCGAGAACGGGCAGGCGAACTACTACCACTCCAACATGGAGTACCAGTCCGGCGAGGATCTGAAGACCGGCGCGTGGAAGCCGTACGGGCTCGAGGTCAACTCGCCGCTGCGCACCGCGGGCGACCGCGTCTACCTGCTGAACTTCGGCTACTCCCCGAAGTTCACCGTGACGTTCCCCGACGGCACTGTGCGCACCAACATCACTCCGTGGCGTCCCGCCGACGAGCCGACGAAGCTCTCCGAAGGCGCGACGAAGATCGACCAGCCGGGGATCGCCGACCCGATCGAACGCCGCACCCGTCAGCTCGCGATCACCGGACTGCTCGCGCCGACCGCGTTCCTGCACGGCAACGTGCTCACGTCGTCGCGTCCCGAGGCGAACAAGCCTGCCGTGGCCGTCGACATCTACCGCGGCGACCTCGGCCTCGACGCCGGCCGCGGGCAGTCGATCTTCCAGATCGACCAGTCGCTCGTCGCGGACGGCAGGCTCAAGAAGCTCACCCGGCAGAACCTGGACCAGGGCCAGGAGACCGTGCTGGACGACGGCACGAAAGTCCGCTTCGACGGCGTCCAGGAATGGGTCGCCATCCAGGTCTCGCACGATCCGGCGCAGGGCTGGGTGCTGGTCTGCGCGGTCGCGATGCTGATCGGGCTGGCGGGATCGTTGCTGGTCAAACGGCGCCGGGTGTGGGTGCGGGTGACCCCGGCGCGCGAAGGTGAGACGGGTACCGTGATCGAGGTCGCCGGGCTGGCGCGCACCGATCAGGCGGGCTACGGCGAAGAGTTCCAGCGGATCAGCGACAAGCTGGTCCAGGGGCAGAGAGGCAACTAGAGGTCATGCCGATCAACGAGACGCTGTCCCAGTACAGCGACTACTCCTACACCACCGCGGCGGCGATCTACGTCCTCGCGCTGATGTTCGCCCTCATCGAGCAGGGCTTCGGCGCGAAGGGCAGGCTCGCGGCGGAACGCAGCAAGCAGAAGGCCCGCGAGCTGGTCGGCGCCGGCGGTCCCTCCGTGACCGCGCCCGCCTACGGGACGCCCGTCGAGCCCCCGCGCGAGATCGGCCGTCCCGAGCGCATCGGCCGCATGGGCGCCGCGCTGCTGGTGCTGGCCGCGCTGCTGCACCTGGCCGCGATCGTGCTGCGCGGGTTCGCCGTGCACCGCGCGCCGTGGGGCAACCTCTACGAATACGGCATGGCCACGACCTTCATCGCCGTCGTGACCTGGCTCGTCATCATGCGGAAGTTCCCGGTCCGCCACCTCACCGGCTTCCTGCTGCTGCCGGTCGTGATCCTGATGTTCGTCAACGGCACCATGCTGTACACGACGGCCGCGCCGGTGCAGCCCGCGCTCCAGTCGTACTGGCTGATCATCCACGTCTCCGCGGCGATCATCGGCTCGGGTGTCTTCCTGGTGCCGGGTGTCGCGAGCGTCCTTTACCTTTTCCGCGCCGCGCACGACGACAACCCGGCGAAGTTCGCCAAGTTCGGCCCGAAGCTGCCCGCCGCGGACGTGCTCGACCGCATCGCCTACCGCACCACCATCTTCGCCTTCCCGATCTTCACCTTCGGCGTGCTCTGCGGCGCGGTGTGGGCCGAGGCGGCGTGGGGCCGGTTCTGGGGCTGGGACCCCAAGGAGACCGTCGCCTTCGTGGCGTGGGTCGTCTACGCGGCGTACCTCCACTCCCGTGCCACCGCGGGCTGGCGCGGGAAGCGGGCCGCGATCATCAACATCGTCGGGTTCTCCGCGACGATCTTCAACATGTTCTTCGTGAACCTGGTGACGTCGGGCCTGCACTCCTACGCCGGGGGCTGACCGCCGCCCCTGCGCGCGTGCCGACTACCGTCAATACTGAGGTAATGGGGGAAGACGTGCGCGGAGGAGGAATTCAGCGGTGACCGGACCCAGCGAAGAATCGGCTCCTGGCCACCCCGAACCCACCGAGAGCGTCCAGCCCTCGGAGTTGTTCTCCGAGGACCGGACGGATTCGGCGCCGCACCCGACGGCGAGCGGCTTCGAGGCCGAGCCGACCCAGGTCGTCCAGCCGCAGTACCCGCCGCAGCAGGCCCAGTACCCGCAGCAGCAGCCACCGCTGCCGCAGCCGTCGCAAGGGCAGTATCAGCAGCCCTACGACCAGAACCTGCCCCCGCTGCACCCTCAGCAGCCCCAGCAGGCCCCGCCGCAGCCTGCCGCCCAGTACCCGCCGCAGCAGCAGTACGCGCAGCCGCCGCAGCAACAGGCGGTGCCGGGGCTTCCGCAGCCGCAGGGCAGGCACGCGCTCCCGGACGAGCTCGCCACCGCGAGCCTGGTGAAGCCGCAGAAGCGCAAGCCGCAGTCGGGCTGGCGCAAGGCCATCTACGTGGGCACCGGCAAGCTCGTCAACCCGGGCGAGAGCCCCAAGGACACGCGCAAGCGCGAGCTGATCGCGCAGATCAACCAGCCGCTGCGCGGGTGCTACAAGATCGCGATGCTGAGCCTCAAGGGCGGCGTCGGCAAGACCACCACGACGACCACGCTGGGCTCGACGTTCGCTTCGCTGCGCGGTGACCGGGTCGTCGCCGTCGACGCGAACCCGGACCGCGGGACGCTGTCGCAGAAGATCCCGATCGAGACCACCGCGACCGTGCGGCACCTGCTGCGGGACGCGGACAAGATCACCAGGTACAGCGACGTCCGTTCGTACACCTCGCAGGGTGGGAGCAGGCTGGAGATCCTCGCCAGCGAGCAGGACCCGGCGGTTTCGGAGGCTTTCTCCGAGGACGACTACCGGCGCACGGTCAACCTGCTGGAGCACTTCTACAACATCGTGCTCACCGACTGCGGGACCGGTTTGATGCACTCGGCGATGAAGGGCGTTTTGGACGTCGCGGACGCGCTGGTGGTGGTCTCTTCAGGCTCCGTCGACGGGGCGCGCAGTGCGTCGGCCACACTCGACTGGCTGGAAGCGCACGGCTACGGTGACCTGGTCAAACGCTCTGTCGCGGTGATCAACTCGGTGCGGCCGAAGGGTGGCTCCGTCGATCTCGACAAGCTCTCCGCGCACTTCGGCGCGCGCGTCCGTTCGGTGTGCCGGATCCCGTTCGACCCGCATCTGGAAGAGGGCGCCGAGATCGAGCTGGACCGGCTCGACGCGGACACCCGGCTGGCGTTGCTGGAACTGGCCGCCACCGTCGCCGACGGCTTTGGTGGCCAGCAGTACCAGCAGATCCAGCCCTAGTCCTTATTCTTTGTCCTCGTCTTTACCTTTGCGCTGCTGCTCACCGAGCTTGCGCAGGAAGTCGGGGTCGTCGTCCGGGGCCAGCGTCGGTCGCGACGAGGGCACCCCGACACGCTCGATCCCGAACGCGCGCCACAACACCACGGCGACGGTGAGCGCTCCGATGGCCGCGAGCAAATAGATCATGCTCGGTCCCTTTCCGCGTGGAGGACGTTGCTCAGTCCCACGAGGCTAGCCCCTTTGCCGCGCGCGGGGGGACTCATGGATACCCCAATGTGACGAAGGGCGGTTACGAGCCCTTCGTCACTGGAGTCCTTTTTGCGGGAAACGCCTGCTCAGAGCTTGCGAGCGGGCTCGCTGGCGTCGGTGGTGAGCTCGGCGAGGAGTTCGTTCACCTCGGCCTCGCGGAACCGGCGGTGCCCGCCGGGGGTGCGGATCGAGCCGATGCGGCCCGCGGTCGCCCAGCGGGTCACGGTCTTGGGGTCGACCCGGAACAGAGCCGCCACTTCGCCGGGGGTGAGCAACCTGCCGCCCATGGTCGCGGTCATTTTCCGCCTCCTTCACGGTTCCAGTGCTAAACCGGAGGCGGGCCCTGTGCCCGTCGTGCCGGGTAGCCAACACGGCAATCGTTGCATCTCACCCGTCAGGTACTCGAACGGTTGTCCAACAGTAAAGAGCCCTTAAAGGTCAAAACCGACAACCACGACATGCGCTTTCCGGCCCCGCGGTCTTGTCACGGATGTACGAAAACGCGCCCTGATCACGCGAATCGGGCCGTGGCACCTAAGGTGTAGCGGTGGACCAGGTGGATCGGAAGATCATCGCGGCATTACGGGAGAACGGGCGGGCTACCTACGCCGACCTCGGCCGGTCTGTCGGGCTCTCGGCTTCATCAGTGCACGAACGGGTCGGCAAACTCGAGGCCGCCGGCGTGATCACCGGCTACCACGCCATGGTCGACCCGAGCACGGTCGGACTCGGGGTGACGGCGCTGGTCGGCATCCACCCCACCGACACCGCGACCGAGGACGACGTCGCGGAGGCGCTCGGGGCACTGGACGAGGTCGAAAGCTGCTACGCCGTCGCGGGCGACGAAGCCTTCGTCGTCAAAGTGCGGGTGGCGACCGTCGACGATCTGGAGCGGACCCTCGGCAGGCTGCGGCGGATCCCCGGTGTCGGCCGCACGAACACCACCGTCGTGCTCTCCACCCGCTTCGAAGGACGGCCCAACAACGCGGGCCTGGACGACGGCCGCAACGGCAACGCGTAGCCTGCGTTGGTGTGAGCGATAATCACCTGCCCCGTGACCTGACGCTGTACGTGCTGGCCAGGTTTCTCCTGGTCGGGGTCATCGCAGGCGGCTTGCTGCTGGTCAATGTCCCGCTGCTGGTCGCGTTGCTGATCGGCCTGGTCGTCGGGCTGCCGCTGGGCCTGCTGCTGTTCCGCCCGCTGAACGCGCGCGTGACCGCCGGGCTCGCCCGCCGCAACGAAAAGCGCGCTCGCGCCCGTGCCGAACTGCGCTCGCAGCTCCGCGGCGACCGGGTGGACGGCGCGGCGTGAGCCTCCTGCACAGCCGCAGCTGGGTCCGCGAAGCCGTCCGCATCATCGAGGCCGACGCGAACCGCAGCGCCGACACGCACCTCCACGTCTTCCCGCTGCCCCCGGAATGGGGCGTGGACCTGTACCTGAAGGACGAGTCCGTCCACCCGACCGGCTCGCTCAAGCACCGGCTCGCGCGTTCGCTGTTCCTGTACGGCCTGGTGAACGGTCAGATCGGGCCGGACACCGTGCTCGTCGAGGCGTCCAGCGGCTCGACGGCGGTTTCGGAGGCGTATTTCGCGCGGATGCTCGGGCTGCGGTTCATCACCGTGGTGCCGCGCAGCACCTCGCCGGAGAAGATCGCGCTCATCGAGTTCTACGGCGGCGAATGCCACTACGTCGACCGCGCGCCGGACATGTACCCGGAGGCCGAACGGCTCGCTTCGGAGTGCAACGGCCACTACCTAGACCAGTTCACCTACGCGGAGCGCGCGACGGACTGGCGCGGGAACAACAACATCGCCGAGTCGGTGTACGCGCAGATGCAGTCCGAGCGGCACCCTGTGCCGACGTGGATCGTCGTCGGCGCCGGGACCGGTGGCACGAGCGCGACCTTCGGCCGCTACGTGCGCTACAAGCGGCACACCACGAAGATCGCCGTCGTCGACCCGGAGAACTCGTCGTTCTTCGGCGCCTGGCAGACCGGGGCGCTCGACTACAGCACCGGCATGCCTTCGCGGATCGAGGGAATCGGGCGGCCGCGCGTCGAGCCGTCGTTCGTGCCCGGCGTGATCGACGAGATGTTCCAGGTGCCGGACGCCGCTTCGCTGGCGGCCATCCGCGTGCTGCGCGAGCGGACCGGGCACTGGGCGGGCGGCTCGACCGGGACGAACCTCTTCGGCGCCTTCACGCTGATCTCGCGGATGGTCTCGGAAGGCCAGGCGGGCAGTATCGTCACGCTGCTGTGCGACGGCGGGGAGCGGTACGCCAACACGTACTACGACGACGCGTGGCTGGCGCAGAAGAACATCGACATCGCGCCTTACCTGGAGAAGTACCGGGAATTCCTGGTGAGCGGGAAGCTCGCCCCGGAGAGCTGAAGGGGACTTTCCCCGCATTGGACGCCACGAAAGGGCCCTTCACCGCATGGCATGCGGTGAAGGTCGACCCCGAGGCCGCGCCGATCACCGCGTACCTCGGCGTCCTCGGCATGACCGGNAAGATCGGCCAGCGCATCGCGAAGCGCAACATCCACAAGAGCGTCAAGGGCCCTTTCAGCTCACAGCGCGAGCGCGGCCGCGGTCAGCACCGCCCACCCCAGCATCGCGAACCCGGTGTCCCGCAGCGCCGGGATCAGCGCCCGTCCCCGCGCCCCGCCGCCGACGGCCTTGACCGACTTCAGCAGCAGCGGCGCGGTCAACAGACCCAGCAGCGCCCACGGCGTCACGAAGGCGAGCAGCACACTCACGACGTACGGGATGGCGACCAGCGTCAGGTAAAGGCGCCGGGTGCCGTCGTCGCCGAGCCTGGTGGCGAGCGTGCGCTTGCCGGACTCGATGTCGGTCGGAATGTCGCGGAGGTTGTTGGCGGTCAGCACGCCGGTCGAGAACGAGCCGACGGCGACCGCGCAGCCGAGGGCGGTCCAGCTGAGCTGTCCGGCTTGGACGTACACGGTGCCCAGAACCCCGGCCAGCCCGAAGAAGACGAAGACCGCGATCTCGCCGAAACCGTAGTAGCCGTAAGGCTTCTTGCCGCCGGTGTAGAACCAGGCGCCGAGGATGCAGACCGCGCCCATCGCCAGCAGCCACCACAGCCCGCTGATCGCGACCAGCACGAGTCCGAGGACTCCGGCGAGCCCGAGGGCCACGAGAGCGGCCGCCAGGACGGCCTTCGGCTTCGCGACTCCGGAGCCGACCAGCCGCAGCGGGCCGACGCGGTTCTCGTCGGTGCCGCGGATGCCGTCGGAGTAGTCGTTGGCGTAGTTGACGCCGACGATCAGCGCCAGCGAGACGAGCAGCGCGAGAATCGAGCGGACCCAAGAGAAGCCGTCGAGCGCGATCGCCGCGCCGACTCCGGCGACCACCGGCGCCACCGCGTTGGGCAGCGTCCGCGGGCGCGCCCCTTCGATCCATTCACCAGCAGTCGCCATGCCGCCATTCTGGCCCTGGCCACTACCGGCCGGTATGCGGGGCTCGTCACCTGCTCGAGGCATCGCGAGCAGGTGACGAGTCGCGCTACTTGAGGTCGTCGATCACGTCTTCCAGGGTCCAGGTAAGGGTGCCGCTGTTCGGAACGGCGGTCTCCGGTTCGTCCGCCAGCGCGGGCCCGGCCAAAGCGACCAGTCCCATCGTGACGGCGGTGCAGGCCAATACGGTGCGTGTCCAGCGCGTCATACATAGACGTAAACCCGCGGGTAATGATCGTGTCAACAACGTCCCAGTAATCGGTGGGGAATTCACGACCTTCGTAGGAGATTCCTGACGGCCGTCCTGTCGACCTTGCCGGGGCCTCGCAACGGCAGCTCTTCGGCGAATTCGACCCGCTTCGGAGCGGCGGCCGCGCCGGCCTCTTCACGGCACGCGGCACGCAGCGAATCGACGTCGCAACCAGTGCCGACGACGAGCGCGACGACGGCTTCGCCCCACTCCGGGTCAGGTACCCCGACCACGCACGCGTCCCGGATCCCGGGCTGCGCGGTCAGGATCCGCTCGACGGTCGCGGCGGCCACCTTCACCCCGCCGGTGTTGATCATGTCGTCGATCCGGCCGAGGATCTCCAACCGCCCGCCGGCCGACCACCGGCCGCGGTCGGAAGTGCGGAACCGGCCGTCCTCGAACGCCTCCGCGGTCAGGTCGGGTCGCAGCCGGTAGCCGTGCGCGAGAACGTCACCCGTGATACAGACCCGCTCGTCCTCGAGTTCGACGCGTACTCCGTCCAGCGGTACGCCGTCGTAGACGCAGCCGCTCGCGGTCTCGCTCATGCCGTACGCGGGCACGATCTTCACGCCCGCTTCGGCGGCGCGCTCGCGCAGATCCGCTGTCGTCGCTGCGGCGCCGACGATGATCGCGTCGAAGGCGCGGGCCGCCGCCAGACCGGGGCCGCCCGCGTCGAGCAGCCGCCCGAGCTGGGTCGGCACGAGTGCGGTGTAGCGCGGGCTGTCCAGGGACAGCAGCGGCGCGGCGGCTTCCGCGAAGTCGTCCGGCCGGAAACCGGACGCGTGCAGCACGGACGGCGTCGTCCCGGCCAGCAGTGAACGCACCAGCACCTGGAGCCCGCCGATGTAGTGCGCCGGGGTCGCGAGCAACCAGTGGCCCGGTCCGCCGAGCCGCGCATGGGTGGCGTGCGCCGACGCGGTGAGCGCCGACGCCGACAGCAGCACACCCTTCGGCTCACCGGTGGAGCCGGAGGTGGCGATGATCACCGCCGTTCCGGGCTCGGCCGGGTGCGTCGGCTCCATCGCGTCCCGCAGGACCTCGGACGTGTAGGGAAGGACGGCCTGGCCGCCGTCGAGCGCCTCGGCCAGTGCCGAGATCAGCTCGTCGACCGACCCTGGACTCCCGTCCACCCCTACCGCACGCATCCCGCCACCCTACGTCCCGCTTTTCGTCCTCTGAATGCGATCGTTGCGCACGCGACTACCGCATTCAGAGGACGAAATGCGAGGGGTCAGTAGTAGTACGGGAAGGCCGACCAGTCGGGGGAACGCTTCTCCAGGAAGGAGTCGCGCCCTTCGACGGCCTCGTCCTGCATGTACGCCAGTCGAGTGGTTTCGCCGGCGAAGAGCTGCTGGCCGACCAGACCGTCGTCGGTGAGGTTGAACGCGTACTTCAGCATCCGCTGCGCCGTCGGCGACTTGCCGTTGATCGCCCACGCCCAGTCCAGCGCCTCGGCCTCGAGCTTCGCGTGCGGGACGGCGGAGTTGACCGCGCCCATCGCCTGCATCTGCTCGGCGGTGTACTCGCGGCCGAGGAAGAAGATCTCCCGCGCGAACTTCTGCCCGACCTGCTTGGCCAGGTACGCCGAGCCGTAGCCGCCGTCGAAGGAGCCGACGTCGGCGTCGGTCTGCTTGAACCGCGCGTGCTCGGCAGAGGCGAGCGTGAGGTCGCACACGACGTGCAGCGAGTGCCCGCCGCCGGCGGCCCAGCCCGGGACGACCGCGATGACCACCTTCGGCATGAACCTGATCAGCCGCTGGACCTCGAGAATGTGCAGCCTTCCAGCCCTGGCCGGATCGATCGTGTCGGAGGTCTCCCCATCCGCGTACTGATACCCGGAGCGTCCGCGAATACGCTGGTCACCACCGGAACAAAACGCCCAGCCGCCGTCCTTCGGCGAGGGGCCGTTGCCGGTGAGCAGGACGCAGCCGACGTCCGAGCTCATCCGCGCGTGGTCGAGCGCGCGGTACAGCTCGTCGACGGTGTGCGGGCGGAAGGCGTTGCGGACCTCGGGACGGTCGAACGCGACACGTACGACACGTTTGCCTGAGCGGCTCTCAGAGGAGCGGTGATAGGTGATGTCGGTGAAGTCGAAACCTTCGACCTCGGTCCACAAGGCGGGGTCGAACAGCTCGGAAACCTGGGCGTCATCCACGTTTGGGAGAATAGGACGTGTGGCCGTGAGTCGTAGTGTGAAACCCGAGGTCTGCCGGTGAATCCTTCCACCGCGCAGGCCAGGGTCATCGTCGACGAACTCGTCCGCAACACCGTCTCGCACGTCGTCCTCTGCCCGGGCTCACGCAACGCCCCGCTGTCGATCGCGCTGTACGACGCGGCGGCCGCCGGACGGCTCCAGCTGCACGTCCGCATCGACGAACGTGGCGCCGCCTTCCTCGCCCTCGGCATCGCCGCGCGCACCGGCCGCCCCGTGGCCGTGCTGTGCACGTCGGGCACCGCGGCCGCGAACTTCCACCCCGCCGTGCTGGAGGCCGACCGCGCCGGTGTCCCGCTGATCGTGCTGACCGCCGACCGGCCGCCCGAGATGCGGGCCGCCGGCGCGAGCCAGGTCATCGACCAGCACCAGCTCTACGGCAACGCCGTCCGCTACTTCGACGAGCTCGCCGTCGCCGAACGCCGCGCCGGGCAGAACTCGTACTGGCGCGGCCAGATCTGCCGCGCCTGGAACGCCGCTTACGGCGAATGGCGCTGCGGGCCGGTGCACCTGAACATCCCGTTCCGGGAGCCGCTCGTGCCCGATATCGATGATGACGGCGAGTGGTACGAGTCACTCGAAGGGCGCCCCGACGGCGCTCGCTGGACGGAGCTTCCCGACTTCGGCGCGCTTCCCTCGTTCGTGGTGCCCTCGGCCCGCCACGGCCTGGTCATCGCGTGCGACACCGGCGTGCAGGCGGCCAGCGAATGGGCCGAACTGCACGGCTGGCCGGTCGTCTCCGAGACGGGCGGCATCGGGATGGCGGGCGCGACGGCGATCTCGTCGGGCGCTTGGTTGCTCGGCGTCGAGGAGTTCATCTCGCGGCACAAGCCCGAACAGGTCCTGTGCATCGGGCGCCCGACGGTGTTCCGGCAGGTCCAGCGGGTGCTGTCCGATCCGGACGTCGAGGTGCTGCTGGTCCGGCCCGATTCGGACTGGCCCGCGCCCGCGCACAACGTCCGCCAGGTCGGCCAGTGGTTCGACGAGCCGACCAAACCGGCCGATCCGGAGTGGCTCGCCGGCTGGCAGCGCGCGGACAAGGCGGCGTCGGCGGCGGTGACCGAAGCACTGGCCGACGAACCGTGGCCGAGCGGGCTGCGCCTGGCGACCGAGCTGGTCGACGCGGTCCCGGAGGGGTCGCTGCTGGTCGTGGGCTCGTCCAACCCGACCCGTGACGTCGCCCTCGCCGGACGGCTGCGGCCCGACGTCCTCGTGCACCGCAACCGCGGCGTCGCCGGGATCGACGGCATGGTGTCGACCGCGATCGGCGCCGCGACCGTCCACAGGGGACATTCGTACGCCCTGCTCGGCGACCTGACGTTCCTGCACGACGCGAGCGGCCTGCTGACCGGGCCCGCCGAACAGCGCCCCGACCTGACGATCGTGGTGCTCAACGACGACGGCGGCGGCATCTTCTCCCTGCTGGAGCAGGGCGCGCCCGAGCACAACGCCAGCTTCGAGCGGGTCTTCGGCACGCCGCACGGCGCCGACCTCGGTGCCCTGTGCGCCGGTTACCGCGTGCCGCACGTCGTCGCCGAGACGCTCACCGAGTTCCGCGCGGCGCTCAAGCCCGCGCCGGGGCTGCGGGTGGTGGAGGTCCGCGTGGACCGAACGCGCCACCGTGACCTGCACGCGCGCCTCCGTACGGCGGTTTCGTCGGCCGTACGCGCTGTCTAGCTGATTTTGATCTCAGTCCAGGGGCTAGGAACCCCTCCTTCGGACGTGTCTCCGCGTTGATCGTCTGGCTACGTTCGAGCGCGCTGACAAATCCTGGGAGGATTCGCAATGCGCTCGAAGACTCGCGCCGGCTTCGCCGGATTGACCGCGGGCGTCGTCTCGGTGCTGCTCGCGGGCACCGCGGCGGCCGCGCCCGCGCCCGGCTCGATCGGTATCGGCGACCCGTACTACCCGCACGCCGGGAACGGCGGCTACGACGTCGCTCACTACGACCTCCGGCTGACCTACCAGCCGTCCACCGACCTGCTGTCCGGCGCCACGACGATCCTGCTCACCGCGACGCAGGACCTCTCGGCGTTCAACCTCGACTTCGGGCTGAAGGTGTCGAGCGTCCGGGTCGGCAACCGGCCCGCGAAGTTCGCGACATCGACCGACGGCACCGGTGAGCTGACCGTCACGCCGGCCTCGCCGCTGAAGAAAGGCCAGACGGCGACGGTCGTCGTCGCCTACGCGGACACGCCGTCGAAGGTGAAGATCGACGGCTTCACCGCCTGGAAGAAGACCCCGGACGGCGCGCTGGCCGTCGACGAACCGCAGAGCGCGGCCTGGTGGTTCCCGTCCAACGACCACCCGACCGACCTGGCCACCTACGACGTCTCGGTCGAGGTCCCGAACGACGTCGCCGCGCTGTCGAACGGCACGCTCGTGCGCAAGACGGTGCAGAGGCCGGGCTGGACGCGCTGGAACTGGCGCAGCACCAAACCGCAGGCGACGTACCTCACGTCGCTGGAGGTCGGCAAGTTCGAGGTGAACGAGCAGACCACGCCGGACGGCAAGCCGTTCATCACCGCCTATGGCGCAGACCTCGGCGAATCGCTCGGCGCGGCCAAGGCCAGCATCGAGCGGACGCCGGAGATCACCGAATTCCTCGCTTCGAAGTTCGGGCCCTACCCGTTCGAGGCGCAGGGCGGCGTCGTCACCACCGGCATCACCTTCGCGCTGGAGAACCAGACACGGCCGGTCTACGGCGCCAGGGCCTTCCGGTCCGGCTCCAACACCTCGATCGTGGCGCACGAGCAGGCGCACCAATGGTTCGGCGACAGCGTCACGCTCGGCAAGTGGAGTGAGATCTGGCTGAACGAGGGTTTCGCCTCTTACGGCGAGTTCCTGTGGTCGGAGGAGACCGGCGAGGGCACCGCCGACGAACTCGCCCAGTACATCTACGACTCGGTGCCCGCCGAGGACCCGTTCTGGCAGGTCCTGCCCGCCGACCCGGGCGCGGACAACCAGTTCGACGCGGCCGTCTACGACCGCGGCGCGCTCGCGGTGCACGCGTTGCGCAAGGCTGTGGGTGACGACACGTTCTTCCGGATCCTGCAGACCTGGCAGCAGGTGAAGAAGGCCAAGTCCGCGGTGATCCCGGAGTTCATCGCGCTGGCGGAGAAGATCTCGGGCAAGCCGCTGTACGACCTGTTCCAGACGTGGCTGTACACCAAGGGCAAGCCCGCGGCGAGCCCCAACGGCACGCAGGCTCTCCGGGCCGCTGTGGCGCCTGTCGCACCGAAGTCCTACGCGCAGATCAAGGCGACCCATGAATTCCTCGCCGAGCGACACGCCCACTGACGGGTAGCGCTACGCTCGCGGCGTGACGGCCAAAGCGGAGCGGGTGAGGCGCATCGGGTGGTATGCCACCCTCGTTGTCGCCTCACTCGTCACCGTGCTCGGCGTCTCACTGCTGTTCGCCGCCATCCGCAACGACAGCGCGATCGAAGCGCAGCTCGGGCAGGCGACGGCGCAGGTCGAGTCGGTGGCCTTCGACCGCACGATCATCAACTACGCGACCCCCGACGGCATCATGCACAGCCCGGCCAACGGTGTGCTCTACCCGGCCGGGCTCGCCGCCGGGCAGCTCGTGAACATCGAGTACGACGTCGGCGACCCGGAACTCGCGCGGGTGGCCGGACGCTCGGCGTCGAACACGCTGCTGCCGCTGGGCAGCATGATCTTCTTCACCTGGCTGATCGCCGGCCCGCTGCTGTGGTGGATCCGGCGGCAGAACGTCCGGTCACGGGCCGAGTCGTCCGCCTGATCACGCGAGTCGTCCATCCAGACACGCGTGTCGTCCGCCTGATCACGCGAGTCCCGCCTTCAATCACGTGAGTTGCGTGCCCAGTCGCGCGAGCTTGCTGTGCGGAATCGGCGAACTCGCGTGATTGGGCGGCGAACTCAGCCGACCGACTCCTGCCACCAGCCCAAGACCTCGTCGGCCACCCCCGGCGCCGCGACCAGGAGCGCGTCGACGGGCAGGGCCGCGCCTTCCCCGTGCCGGTCCAGGACCACGGCACCCGCCTCGATGGCCAGCGCGACCGATCCGGCGACGTCCCATTCGCGGTAGCTGTGCAGCACCGCCGCGGCCGCGTGCCCCAGCGCGACCTGGGCGATCGCCAGCGCCGCCGAGCCGAGCACCCGGACCCCGGCGTGCGCGGCGGCGGCCCGTTCGATGAACTGGCCCATCCCCGGCCAGACACCCTTGCGCGTGAGCTCCGTGCAGACGATCGCCCCGGCGGTCCCGCACCGGTCGGTGAGCGTGATCGGCTTGCCGTTCGCCCGCGCGCCGCGGCCGCGCGCGGCGGCGTAGATCTGGGCGCGGTACGGGTCCGCGACCACGCCCACCACCGGACCCGAAGCGTCGATCAGGGCGAGGCTGTACGCGCACCAGGGGACACCGGCGACGTAGTTCGCGGTGCCGTCGACCGGGTCGACCACCCAGCGGTATTCCGCGACGTCGGCCCCGTGGTCGGCACCGAATTCACCGCCGACGACGGGGACGCCGGGGAATTCCGCGGTCAGCACGCGCCGGGTGTGGCGTTCGAGAATCCGGTCGGTGTCGGTGACCCAGTCGAAGGGCGAGTCCTTCGGATCGGGTTGGGCGCCCCGGCCCGCGGTCGCGGTGATCACGTCGGTCGCGTCGTTGGCCAGCCGCCCGGCCACTTCGAGGGCCCTCGACACCAGCCCTGGCTCGACGGGCTGAGGCGGCCTTGACGACAGGAGGGTCATGCCTGACTAGTGTGGCCGAGCCTGGTTTACGGAACACGACCTTGAGATGACATGTCGTCTGTTCCGTTTTTGTTGGCGTGGGCGTCACAACCGGATGCGACAGTGATCCGCGTGCGAGTCGCGATAGTCACCGAAAGTTTCCTGCCCCAGGTGAACGGCGTGACCAACTCCGTGCTCCGCGTCGTGGAACACCTCCGCGACCGCGCGCACGACGTGCTGATCATCGCCCCGGGGCCGGGTCCCGTGGAGTACCTCGGCGCCCCGGTCGTGCGCATCCCCGCCCTCGACTTCCCCGGCGTGAACTCCCTCCCGATCGGCGTGCCGACCAGGACGGTGCTCACCGCGCTGGCCGATTTCGGCCCGGACGTGGTGCATCTGGCGTCACCGTTCGTGGTCGGCGCCCGCGGGCTCGCCGCGGCCAGGCGGCTGCGGGTGCCGTGTGTCGCGGTGTACCAGACCGACATCGCCGGGTTCGCCGCCGCGTACGGCTTCGGCATCGCCGCCCGCGCGGCCTGGCGCTGGGTGCGCCGCCTGCACTCGCGGGCCGACCGCACGCTCGCGCCGTCGACGGACTCGGTGGAGCAGCTGAAACTGCACGGGATCCCGCGGGTGCACCGCTGGGCGCGTGGCGTCGACATCGAGCGGTTCTCGCCGGTCCACGCCGACCTCGCGTTGCGGGCCGAGCTGGCGCCGAACGGCGAACTGCTGGTCGGTTTCGTCGGCAGGCTCGCGCCGGAGAAGGAGGTCGAGCGGCTGACCGCGCTCGCCGGGGTCGACGGCATCCGCGTGGTCGTCGTCGGTGACGGGCCGGAGTTGCCGATGCTGCGCGAGCGGATCCCGGGTGCGGCGTTCCTCGGCGCCCGGTACGGCAAGGAGCTTTCCGCCGCGTACGCGAGCCTCGACGTGTTCGTCCACACAGGACCGCACGAGACGTTCTGCCAGGCCATCCAGGAAGCGATGGCGTCCGGGCTGCCGGTGCTGGCGCCGAACGCGGGCGGGCCGAAGGATCTGGTCCTGCCCGGCCGCACGGGGTACCTGCTGCCCGCCGACCGGGCCGGGTTCGCGACGGCGCTGGTGGACAAGGTGAACGACCTGCGCGACGAAGCGTTGCGAGCAAGGCTGGGGGAGAAGGCGCGCAAGGTCGTGCTGGGCCGGACCTGGCCCGCCGTCTGCCATGAACTGGTCGGCCACTACGAGGCCGTCCAGGGCAAGATCGCACGCGCGGCCTGACGATGTACCGGCTGGGAAGGAACCGGGCACGAGGCGGACTGGAATGCATATAGTCCAGCTGGCCAACTTCTACGGGCCACGCTCGGGCGGGCTGCGGACGGCGCTGCATCACCTCGGTGCCGGTTACGTGGCGAGCGGTCATCAAGTGACTCTCGTGGTGCCGGGGCGGCGCTACGCGGACGAGACACTGCCCTCGGGAGTCCGCCGGTTTTCCCTTCCCGCACCGCAGATCCCGGGCACCGGCGGCTATCGCGCGGTCGATCCGCACCGGGTGCGCGCGGTGCTGAAACGCCTGGAACCGGACCGGCTGGAAGTGTCCGACAGGCTGACCCTGCGCGGCATGGGCGTGTGGGCGCGGCGCAACGGCGTGCCCAGCATGGTGATCTCGCACGAGCGGCTGGACAGGCTGCTGGAGCAGTTCCTGATGCCGGAACCCGTCGCGCGGCGCGTCGCGGACGTCGCGAACCGGCGGATGGCGCGGCACTACGACACGGTCGTCTGCACGACGGCGTTCGCCCGCGCGGAGTTCGACCGGATCGCCGCGCCGAACGTGCGCCGGGTTCCGCTCGGCGTCGACCTCACGACGTTCACCCCGGCCCGGCGCGACGACGGCTGGCGGCACACGCTGACCGGGAACGCCGACGCCCTGCTCGTCCACTGTGGACGCCTGTCGCCGGAGAAGCATGTCGAGCGCAGCGTGGACACCATCGCCGAGCTGACCGAGGCGGGGCACCGCGTGCGGCTGGTGATCGCCGGTGAGGGCCCTCGGCGGCGTGCGCTGGAGCGGCGGGCGCGCGGGCTGCCGGTGACCTTCCTCGGTTTCCTGACCGGACGCGGCGACGTCGCGCGGCTGCTGGCCAGCGCCGACGTTTCCCTCGCGCCCGGTCCACACGAGACGTTCGGGCTGGCCGCGCTGGAGGCGCTCGCTTCGGGGACGCCGGTGGTGGTCTCGGCGTCGTCGGCGCTGCGGGAGATCGTGCGGCCCGGTTGCGGCGAGGCCGTCGACGATCGGGCCCCGGCCTTCGCGGGCGCCGTCACGGGTCTGCTGGAGCGTCCCGAGGACGCGAGGCGTGCGGCGGCCCGGGCTCGCGCGGAGGAATTCGCCTGGCCGAGATCGGTGCAGGGAATGCTCTCCGCACTCAAGTGATCACTTTGTATCTCTTTTGTACAACCGGCATTCATCGTCCCCTCACGCCATCGAGCGAGAGGACGGCACGTGAGGTTCGAAGTACTGGGCACGTTCAGCATCTCTTCCGGATCGCGGTCGGTCCCGCTGCACGGCCGGATGAGGAGAACGCTCCTCGGCGTACTGCTGGTCCGGGCGAACACCTTCGTGCCGGTGAACGTGCTCACCGAGGCCCTGTGGGAGAGCAAGTGGGAGCCGCGAGCGGTGCCGAAGCTGCACTGGCACGTCCACAAGCTGCGGCAGGCCCTGCCCGAAGGCGACCGGCTCGGCTTCGACAACGGCGGCTACCGGCTGGAGGTCCACCCCGGCGAACTCGACGTCGAGACCTTCGAGACGCTGGCGGGTCAAGCGCTCAAGTCCGCCGACCCCGCGCAGCGCGCCTCGCTGATCCGGCAGGCCCTCACGCACTGGCATGGCGCGCCTTACGAAGGCCTCGACGTCCCGCTGCTTTCGGACGAGACGATGCGCCTCTCGGAGCACCGGCTGGTCCTGCTCGAAGAGCTCTACCAGGCCGAACTGGACCTCGGGCGGCACGCGAGCGCGGCCGTCGAGCTGGCGGATCTGGTGCGGCGGAATCCGTTGCGGCAGCGTGCCCAGTACCTCCTGATGGACGCTCTTTGGCGAGCCGGGCGCACGTCCGACGCGCTGGCGGCGTACCGGCGTGCGCGCCGGGTCTCGGTCGATCAGCTCGGCCTCGAACCCGGGCCGGAACTGCGGTTGCTGGAGCGGAGGATCCTCGCCGGCGAGGTCGCGGGGGCCGGTGCGCACCGTGCCCCGGCGTTGCTTCACCGGGCCAGGTGAACCTACGGGGCGCCGCTTTGCTCCCGCTTGGCCGACGTGTCTCAGGACCTCGGGGTTAGCCCAGACCCCGCCCCACCACCGCCCTCAGCTGACAGGCTGCGCCTGGCTGTTTAGATTGAAGTATGTCCCGAGCGAGTCTTGACAAGGATCCGCACGAAGTCGCCGCCATGTTCGACGACGTCGCGGACGGCTACGACCGCGCGAATTCGTTCATGACCTTCGGCTTCGACCGCCGCTGGCGCACCATCACCGGCCGGGTGCTGGACGCCAAACGCGGCGAGAAGGTGCTGGACCTCGCGGCGGGCACCGGCGTGTCCACCGTCGAGTACGCGCGCAACGGCGCGTGGTGTCTCGCGGCGGACTTCTCGGTCGGCATGCTCAAGGCGGGCAAGCACCGCGGCGTCCCGATGGTGGCCGCGGACGCGATGAAGCTGCCGTTCGCCGACGACAGCTTCGACGCGGTGACCATCTCGCTCGCGCTGCGGAACTTCGTCGACACCAAGGCCGCGCTCACCGAGATCGCGCGCGTGGTCAAACCGGGCGGCCGTCTGGTGATCTGCGAGGTGTCGACGCCCACATTCCCGCCGATCCGGTTCCTGCACCGGAAGTTCATCGCGAAGCTGCTGACGTGGGTCGGCGCCAGGACCTCGTCGAACCCCGAGGCCTACTCCTACCTGGCCGAATCCATGCTGGCGTGGCCGGATCAGCGGACACTCGGGGAGATCATCGCGAGCGCCGGGTGGACCGAGGTGGAGTGGCTGAACCTCACGTTCGGCGTCGTCGCCATCCACCGCGCCAAAAAGCCCGCATAAACTCGCGGTCATGACACGTCGCAATCCTGACCACGACGCCGAGGTCATCGTCGTCGGTGCCGGACCGGCCGGCTCCACCGCCGCCACGTACCTCGCCCGCGCGGGCGTCGACGTGCTGCTGCTGGAGAAGACCGAGTTCCCGCGCGAGAAGGTGTGCGGCGACGGCCTGACCCCGCGTGGCGTCAAGCAGCTCATCGACCTGGGGATCGACACGAGCGAGGACGCGGGCTGGGTGCACAGCCGCGGCCTGCGGATCCTCACCGGCGAGCTCACGCTGGAGCTCGACTGGCCGGACCTGACCAGCTACCCGCCGTACGGCGTTTCGCGGACCCGTCAGGACTTCGACGACCTGCTCGCGAAGACCGCGGTCAAGGCGGGCGCGCGGCTCTACGAGCGCACCACCGTCACCGGTGCCATCACCAGCCCGACCGGCCGCGTGATCGGCGTCGAGGCGAAGGTCGGCCCGGAGAAGACGCCGGTGAGCTACCGCGCTCCGCTGGTACTGGCCTGCGACGGTGTCTCGGCGCGGCTCGCGCTGAGCGTCGGCATCCAGAAGAACGAGAAGCGCCCGATGGGCGTGGCGGTGCGGCAGTACTACAAGAGCCCGCGCCACGACGATCCGTTCATCGAAGGCCACCTGGAGCTGTGGGACCGCTCGGACCCGCGCGACCCCAAGCTGCTGCCCGGCTACGGCTGGGCGTTCCCGCTGGGCGACGGCACGGTCAACGTCGGCCTCGGCATGTTGTCGACGTCGGCCGCGTTCCGCAGCACCGACTACCGCGCGCTGCTGCGCCAGTGGCTCGACGGGACGCCCGAGGAATGGGGCTACCGCGAGGAGAACGCCATCGGCAAGGTCGGCGGCGCCGGTCTGCCGATGGGCTTCAACCGCACCCCGCACTACCGCGACGGCCTGCTGCTGCTCGGCGACGCGGGCGGCATGGTCAGCCCGTTCAACGGCGAGGGCATCTCGGCCGCGATGGAGTCCGCGCAGCTGGCGTCGGAGTTCGTCGTGCAGGCGCTGGCGCGGCGTGAAGGACCTTCGCGCGAGCGGGCGCTGGAGGGCTACCCGCGCGCCGTCGCGGAGCTGATGGGCGGCTACTACCGGCTCGGCAACGTGTTCGCGAAGCTGATCGGGAAGCCGAAGATCATGCACGCCGCGACGAAGTACGGGCTGCGGATCAACTCGATCCTTCCGTTGGTGTACAAGGGACTTTCGGGCTGCTACGACGCCAAGGGCGGGGACGGCGTCGACCGTCTGATCGCTGCTCTGGCGCGCGCGACCCCTTCCCCGCGCTGACGCTGGGCTGAAGGGGCCCTTCACCGCATCTCACGCGGTGAAGGGCCCTTTCGTCGCATCTGACGCGGGGAAGGTCCCCTTCAGCTCCACACGTCTGGACCAGTCACGGGTACTCCGGGCAGTGGTATCGGTCACAGGACAAATGTGGTCAAACGGACCCCGGAAGCCGATCTTGGGAACGACGTCGCAGGTCATCGGTACCGCACGCCGGAAGTAACCGTACTGGCCGTGCGGTCAAGTTAGGGCAGCCTTATAGCACGGGGCCTAGGGACAAGAATGTGAGTCACGTCCTACACTCGCCCTATGCTTTGTGAATCGCTTCACATCCTCGACGGGAGGCTTGTGAACTATTTCACAAGCAAGGGGGCCGTCATGCACGGCCCGTAAGGGTTGCCTAACCCTCGGCGGTGTGACCCAGGTGACTTAGGGTGCCGACCGAGGGAAGCGGTGAACCCCGACTCGAAAACCGCAGCGGCGCGGAAAGGATGGCGAAAACCCCGTGCTGATGTTGCCCGTGCTGACCCAGGCGACCACCCCCTCGGTGCCGAACCTGGACATGTACCTCCCCCTGGTCCTCTTGTTCGTCCTCGCTCTCGCGTTCGCGGTGCTTTCGGTGCTGCTCGGCCCGCTCGTCGGCCCGAGCCGGGCCAACAAGGCGAAGCTCGCGGCCTACGAATGCGGTATCGAACCGTCGCCGCAGCCGGTCGTCGGCGGCGGCCGGATGCCGGTCGCGTACTACATCACCGCGATGCTGTTCATCCTGTTCGACATCGAGATGGTCTTCCTCTACCCGTTCGCGGTCTCCGCGGACGCGCTGGGCATGTTCGGCCTGGTGGAGATCGTGCTGTTCATCGCGACGGTCGGTTTCGCGTACGCCTACGTATGGCGTCGCGGCGGCCTGGATTGGAACTAGAGAAGCATGGGCCTCGAAGAAAAACTCCCCAACGGCATCCTGCTCGCCAGCCTTGAGGGCCTGGTCAACTGGGCGCGCAAGAACTCGATGTGGCCCGCCACCTTCGGTCTCGCCTGCTGCGCGATCGAGATGATGACCGTCGGCGGTTCCCGCTACGACATCGCCCGCTTCGGCATGGAGCGCTTCAGCGCGACGCCGCGCCAGGCGGATCTGATGATCGTCGCCGGCCGCGTCACGCAGAAGATGGCGCCGGTGCTCCGCCAGATCTACGACCAGATGGCCGAGCCCAAGTGGGTGCTGGCGATGGGCGTCTGCGCCTCCTCCGGCGGGATGTTCAACAACTACGCCGTGGTGCAGGGCGTCGACCACATCGTCCCGGTCGACATGTACCTCCCCGGCTGCCCGCCGCGCCCCGAGATGCTGCTCGACGCGATTTTGAAGCTGCACGCCAAGATCCAGGACGAGCCGATCAACGCCCGCCGGGCCGCGATCCGCGCCGCCAGCGGTGAGCGCACCGAGCTGATCGCCTCCTCGATCAAGTACGCGAAGAAGTGAGCGACGTGCCCGAAGAAAACTCCCCCGAAACCCCGGAAACCGGCGGCGAGCAGTCCAGCGCCGACCGGCCCGAAGGCGGCCTCGAACCCCAAGGCACCCGTCCGGCCGAGCCGGTCGTCACCGGTAAAGAGCGCCAGGGCATGTTCGGCGTGCGCGGCACCGGCGACACCTCCGGTTACGGCGGCGTCCGCCTCCCCGCGTACAGCCCGCCTCCGGCGGAGCGTCCGTACGGCGGCTGGTTCGACGAATTCGCCGACGAGTTCTACGCGGCCTTGGCGGACAACAAGATCCCGGCGAACGCGATCCAGCAGACCACGGTCGACCGCGGCGAGATCACTTTCTACGTCTCCCGCGAGTACCTCGTCGAGATCGCCAAGGTCCTGCGCGACGACGCCGGTCTCCGCTTCGAACTGCTCAGCTCGGTGTCCGGCGTCGACTACGGCGTCGACGTGCCGCAGCGGCTGCACTCGGTGTACCACTTCACGTCGATGACCTACCGCCGCCGCATCCGGCTCGAGGTCACCCTCGACATCGAAGACCCGCACGTCCCGTCGCTGGTCGGGGTCTACCCGACGGCCGACTGGCAGGAGCGGGAGGCCTGGGACATGTTCGGCATCGTCTACGACGGCCACCCGGCGCTGACCCGCATCCTCATGCCGGACGACTGGGACGGTCATCCCCAGCGCAAGGACTACCCGCTCGGCGGGATCCCGGTCGAATACAAGGGCGCGGAGATCCCGCCGCCGGACCAGCGGAGGTCGTACTCGTGAGCACCGAACACCTCTCCGACGTCACCACGGGCACCGACACTTCGCCCGAGGGCAGCGACAGCGTCGAGTACGCCGACTCCCGCGAGACCACCGAAGGCCGCGTCTACACCGTCTCCGGCGGTGACTGGGAAGACCTCATCGAGGACTCCCGCCACGACGAGCGCATGGTCATCAACATGGGCCCGCAGCACCCGTCGACGCACGGCGTGCTCCGGCTCGTGCTGGAGATGGAGGGCGAGACCGTCACCCAGCTCCGTTCGGTCATCGGCTACCTGCACACCGGGATCGAGAAGAACTGCGAGTACCGCACGTGGACCCAGGGCGTCACCTTCGTGACGCGCATGGACTATCTCGCCCCGCTGTCGACCGAGATGGCGTACTGCCTCGGCGTCGAGAAGCTGCTCGGCATCCAGGCCCCGCGCCGTGCCGAACTGCTGCGCGTGATGCTGCTGGAGATCAACCGCATCGGTTCGCACCTGGTCTACATCGCCACCGGCGGGATGGAACTCGGTGCGACCACGGCGATGACGCTCGGCTTCCGTGAGCGCGAAGAGGTCTTGCACCTGCTGGAGCACCTCACCGGTCTCCGGATGAACCACGCGTTCATCCGCCCCGGCGGTCTCGCGCAGGACATGCCCGCCGACTACCACGAGGTGGTCAGCCAGTTCGTCAAGACGATGGACGAGCGGCTTCCCTTGTACGACAAGCTCTTCACCGGGCAGCCGATCTGGCGTAACCGGCTCAAGGGCGTCGGGTACCTGCCGGTCGACGCGTGCCTCGCGCTCGGTGTCACCGGCCCGGTGCTGCGCAGCGCCGGTCTCCCGTGGGACATGCGCAAGACCGAGCCGTACTCCCGCTACGACGAGTTCGAGTTCGACATCCCGACCTCGACCGAGGCGGACTGCTGGGCGCGCTACCTGCTGCGCGTCGAGGAGATGCACCAGAGCCTGCGGATCATCAAGCAGTGCCTGAAGAAGCTCGAGCCGGGCCCGGTCATGGTCGAGGACAAGAAGGTCGCCTGGCCGGCGCAGCTCTCGATCGGCAGCGACGGCATGGGCAACTCGCTCGAGCACGTCCGCAAGATCATGGGCCAGTCGATGGAATCGCTGATCCATCACTTCAAGCTGGTCACCGAGGGCTTCAAGGTCCCGCCGGGCCAGACCTACACCTCGGTGGAGTCGCCGCGCGGCGAACTCGGCGTGCACCTGGTCTCCGACGGCGGCACCAGGCCGCTGCGGGTCCACGTGCGCGAACCGAGCTTCGTGAACCTGCAGTCGATGCCCGCGATGGCCGAAGGCGGCCTGGTGGCGGACGTGATCGCCGCCATCGCCTCGATCGACCCCGTCATGGGGGGAGTGGACCGTTGAGCACCCAGCCCGGAACGACACCGACGCCCGAGCCCGGCACCAGCCTGGCCGAGCAGACCCACATCGCCGCCGGTGGTGACGTCGACGTGATCGCGATCGCGCCGGATCCCGCCGAGGCGGAGGGGATCCTGGAGAACGCGAAGCTCGAAGACATCTTCGACGCCGACACGTACGCCAAGGCGCAGAACCTGATCGCGCGGTATCCGCAGTCGAGGTCGGCGCTGCTGCCGATGCTGCACCTGGTGCAGTCGGTGCAGGGTTACGTGAGCCAGGAGGGCATCGCCTTCTGCGCGCAGAACCTGGACCTGTCCGACGCCGAGGTCAGCGCGGTCGCGACGTTCTACACCATGTACAAGCGCCGCCCGTGCGGCGAGCACTTGGTCAGTGTGTGCACGAATACGCTCTGCGCGGCCATGGGCGGCGACGCGATCTACAAGAAGCTCCAGACGCATCTCGGTTCCGAAGAGAAGCCGTTGGGGCACAACGAGACCGCGGGCACGCCGAACGAGCCCGGCTCGATCACGCTGGAGCACGCCGAATGCCTCGCGGCCTGTGACCTCGCCCCGGTCATCCAGGTCAACTACGAGTACTTCGACAACCAGACCGAGGAAAAGGCCGTCGCGCTGGTCGACGCGTTGCAGGCGGGCAAGAAGCCGGCCCCGACGCGAGGCGCGCCGTTGACGAACTTCAAGGGCGCCGAACTGCAGCTCGCCGGGTTCTTCCCGGAGGACGCGCAGCAGTACCGCACGGACGTCGACGGTCCTTCGCAGGCCGTCGAAACCCTGCGGGGAGCGCAGGTCGCGCAGGACCGCGGCTGGACCGCTCCCGCCATGAAGGACGTTCCGCTCCCCGAAGTGGAGAAGAAGTAATGGCCGATCCCATCACCCCGGTCCTCACGAAGCGCTGGCTTTCGCCCAACTCCTGGACGATCCAGTCCTACGAAGCCCTCGAGGGCTACACCGCGATCCGCAAGGCGCTCAAGGCCACTCCCGAGCAGATCGTCCAGCTGGTCAAGGACTCCGGCCTCCGCGGCCGTGGCGGCGCGGGCTTCCCGGCCGGCATCAAGTGGTCCTTCATGCCGCCGAACGAGGACAAGCCGCACTACCTCGTCATCAACGCCGACGAGGGCGAGCCGGGTACCTGCAAGGACATCCCGCTGATGATGGCGGACCCGCACTCGCTGATCGAGGGCTGCATCATCGCCTCGTACGCGATGCGCTCGCACCACTGCTTCATCTACGTCCGCGGCGAGGCGCTGCACTGCATCCGCCGCCTCAACGCGGCCGTGCGCGAGGCGTACGAAGCGGGCTACCTCGGCAAGAACATCCTCGACTCCGGATTCGACCTCGACATCACCGTGCACGCGGGGGCCGGGGCGTACATCTGCGGCGAGGAGACGGCGCTGCTGGACTCGCTGGAAGGCCGTCGCGGCCAGCCGCGGCTCAAGCCGCCGTTCCCGGCCGCCGCGGGGCTCTACGCCGCGCCGACGACGGTCAACAACGTCGAGACCATCGCCAGCGCGCCGTACATCGTCAACGGTGGCTCGAGCTGGTTCCGCGAGATGGGCCGCGAGAAGTCGCCCGGCCCGAAGATCTACTCGATCTCCGGCCACGTCGAGAAGCCCGGCCAGTACGAATGCCCGCTCGGCACCACGCTGCGCGAGCTGCTGGACATGGCGGGCGGCATGAAGGACGGCATCCCGCTGAAGTTCTGGACGCCGGGTGGTTCGTCCACGCCGATGTTCACCAAGGAACACCTCGACGTTCCGCTGGACTTCGAAGGCGCGGCGGAAGCCGGGTCGATGCTGGGCACGACGGCCGTGCAGGTCTTCAACGAGACCGTTTCCGTGCCGTGGGCAGTGATGAAGTGGACGCAGTTCTACGAGCACGAGTCCTGCGGCAAGTGCACGCCGTGCCGTGAGGGCACGTACTGGCTGGCGCAGATCCTGGAGCGCATGGTCGAGGGCAAGGGCACCGAGGAGGACATCGACACCCTGCTCGACGTCTGCGACAACATCCTCGGCCGCTCGTTCTGCGCCCTCGGCGACGGCGCGGTCTCGCCGATCCAGAGCGGCATCAAGTACTTCCGCGAGGAATTCCTCGCGTTGTGTCAGGCAAACAAGCGCGAATTGGTGGGGGCGCAGGCATGACGATCGCACCCGACAAGCCCGGGACGTCCACAGAGGACACTCCGGTCCCCGAGGGCCACGTCAAGCTGGTCATCGACGGTGAAGAGGTCATCGCGCCCAAGGGCGAGCTGCTGATCCGCACCGCCGAACGGCTCGGCACGGTCATCCCGCGCTTCTGCGACCACCCGCTGCTCGACCCGGCGGGTGCCTGCCGCCAGTGCCTGGTCGAGGTCGAAATGGGCGGCCGCCCGATGCCGAAGCCGCAGGCCTCGTGCACCATGACGGTCGCCGACGGCATGGTCGTGAAGACCCAGCTGACCTCGGCCGTCGCGGACAAGGCCCAGCAGGGTGTGATGGAGCTGCTGCTCATCAATCACCCGCTGGACTGCCCGATCTGCGACAAGGGCGGCGAATGCCCGCTGCAGAACCAGGCGCTCGCGCACGGCCGCGCGGACTCCCGGTTCGTCGACACGAAGCGGACGTTCCCGAAGCCGCTGCCGATCTCCTCGCAGGTGCTGCTGGACCGCGAGCGGTGCGTGCTCTGCCAGCGCTGCACCCGGTTCTCCCGCGAGATCGCCGGCGACCCGTTCATCGAGCTGCTGGAACGCGGCGCCCACCAGCAGATCGGTACCGCGGAGACCGCGGACGTGCTGGACCTGGCTTCCCGGACCACATCGGGGCAGCCGTTCCAGTCGTACTTCTCCGGCAACGTCATCCAGATCTGCCCGGTCGGCGCGCTGACGTCGGCCGCGTACCGGTTCCGTTCGCGGCCGTTCGACCTGGTGTCCTCGCCGAGCGTATGCGAGCACTGCTCCTCCGGCTGCGCCGAGCGGACCGACTTCCGCCGCGGCAAGGTCATGCGGAAGCTCGCGGGCGACGACCCCGAGGTCAACGAAGAGTGGATCTGCGACAAGGGCCGGTTCGCGTTCCGTTACTCGACCGCGGACGACCGCATCCGCCGCCCGCTCATCCGCAACGCCGACGGCGTGCTGGAAGAGGCTTCCTGGACCGACGCGCTGCGCGCGGCCGCCGAAGGGCTGGCCAAGGCACGCGACGGCAAGGGCGCCGCGGTGCTGACCGGTGGCCGCCTGACCGTCGAGGACGCGTACGCGTACTCGAAGTTCGCGCGGATCGCCTTGGGCACCAACGACATCGACTTCCGCGCCCGCCCGCACTCGGCCGAGGAGCTGGGCTTCCTCGCGTCGCACGTGGTCGGGACGACACCGGAAAGCGGCGTCACCTTCCGCGAGATCGAGCGGGCGCGCACGGTGCTGTGCGTCGCGTTCGAGCCGGAGGACGAGGCGCCGATCGTGTTCCTGCGGCTGCGCAAGGCGGCCCGCAAGAACCGCACCCGCGTCGTCCACTTGGGACAGTGGACCACCTCGTCGGTCCGCAAGACCTTCGGCGAACTGCTGGCCTGCGCGCCGGGTTCCGAAGCCGCCGCGATCGACGGCATCGCGCAGCACGCGCAGGACGTCGACCAGGCACTGGCCTCGGAAGGGGCGGTGATCCTCGTCGGCGAACGTGCCGCCGAGGTCCCCGGCCTGTTCTCGGCCCTGCACCGGCTGGTGGAGCGCACCGGCGCCCGGCTCGCGTGGATCCCGCGTCGCGCGGGTGAACGCGGTGCCCTGGCGGCGGGCGCGGCGCCGACGTTGCTGCCCGGTGGTCGCTCGGTCACCGACGCCGAAGCTCGCGCCGAGATCGAAAAGGCTTGGGGCGTCACGCTTCCCGCCGCGGAAGGCCGCGACACGACCGCGATTCTCAAGGCCGCTTCCGGTGACGACATCGACGGCCTGCTGGTCGGCGGCGTCGACCCGGACGACCTGCCGGACCCGGAGCTGGCCCGCCGCGCGCTCGAGAACGCGAAGTTCGTGGTGAGCCTGGAACTGCGGCACAGCGGGGTCACCGAGCACGCGGACGTCGTCCTCCCGATCGCCCCGGCGGTCGAGAAGGCGGGCAGCTACCTGAACTGGGAAGGCCGCCGCCGCGAGTTCGCCGTCACCCTCGAAGGCGCCGGCGCACTGCCGGACTGCCGGGTGCTCGACACCCTCGCCGTCGAGATGGACGCGGACATCTTCACGCAGACCCCGGCCGCTTCGGCCGCCGATCTGGCGAAGCTGCCCGGCAAGACCGAGCCAGCGGTCTTCGAGCCGGTGGCGCCCGCCGCCGCGAGCGCGGGGAACGGCAAGGCCCTCCTCGCCACCTGGCGGCAGCTGATCGACAACGGTTCGCTGCAGGACGGCGAGCCGCACCTCAAGGGCACCCAGCGCGAGGTCGTCGCCAAGCTTTCGGCGAAGACCGCCGAAGGCTTGGGCAAGACCGTGAAGGTCTCCACCGAACGCGGTTCCATCACGTTGCCGATCGAGGTCGCGGACCTGCCGGACGGCGTCGTGTGGCTCCCGGGCAACTCCGACGGCTCGGCCGTCCGCGCCTCTCTCGGCGCGGGGCACGGCTCGGCCGTCACCCTCACCGGAGGTGAGAAGTGACTCCGTTGCTCAGCCAGATGCCGGACGCCGCCGAGCGGGCGGCGCTGCTGGCCGACGACCCGTTGTGGCTGATCCTGATCAAGACGGTCGTCATCCTGCTGATCGGCCCGATCCTGACGATCTTCCTGATCGTCTGGGAGCGGAAAGCGGTCGGCCGGATGCAGAACCGTCCCGGCCCCAACCGGGTCGGCCCCGGCGGCTACCTGCAGTCCCTCGCGGACGCGATCAAGCTGCCGTTCAAGGAACAGATCATCCCGGACACCGCCGACCGCAAGGTGTACTTCCTCGCGCCGGTGATCTCCGCGGTGCCGGCGCTGATCGCGCTGGCCGCGATCCCGTTCGGCCCGGTGGTCTCGATCTTCGGTGAGCGGACCACGCTCCAGCTGGTCGATCTGCCGGTCGGCGTGCTGGTGATCCTCGCCTGCTCCTCGATCGGCGTGTACGGCCTGGTGCTGGCCGGTTGGTCGTCCGGCTCGCCGTATCCGCTGCTCGGTGGACTGCGAAGCGCGGCTCAGGTGATCTCCTACGAGATCGCGATGGGTCTGTCCATCGTGGGCGTCATCCTCTACGCGGGTTCGATGTCGACGTCGGCGATCGTCGAGTCGCAGCAGACCGGCTGGTACTTCTACCTGCTGCTGCCGAGTTTCGTGATCTACCTGATCTCCATGGTCGGCGAGACCAACCGCGCGCCGTTCGACCTCCCCGAGGCCGAATCCGAGCTGGTCGGCGGTTTCCACACCGAGTACAGCTCGATGAAGTTCGCGATGTTCTTCCTCGCCGAGTACGTCAACATGGTGATCGTTTCGGCGTTCGCGACCACGTTGTTCCTCGGTGGCTGGAAGTTCCCGTTCGTCGGCGCGGACCACGCGTTGAACCAGGGCTGGCTCCCGCTGATCTGGTTCGCCGCCAAGCTGTTCATCCTGCTGTTCGGCTTCATCTGGCTGCGCGGCACGCTGCCGCGGCTGCGGTACGACCAGTTCATGCGCCTGGGCTGGAAGGTCCTGGTGCCGGTCAACCTGGTCTGGATCGTCGTGATCGTCACGGTCCGCGCGATCAAGAACTCGGGTGGCCTGTCCACCCCGCAGATCCTCTTCGGCGGCGGCGCACTCATCCTCTTCGTCGTCATCCTGAGCTTCCTGATCCCGGACAAGAAGGTCCCGGACGACGACTACGTCCCGGTGACCGGCGGCGGATTCCCCGTGCCGCCGCTGGACCTGCAGGTCCCGGAGAAGACCCCGCGTCAGAAGGCCCTCGCGAAGGCCGAAGCCCGGGCTGCCAAGCGCAAGCCCGCGGCGGTTTCCAGTGGAAGGGAGGCCGGCGATGGGGATGTTTGATCCCATCAAGGGTTTCGGTGTCACCTTCGGCATGATGTTCAAGAAGGTCGCCACCGAGGAGTACCCGGAGGCGGGCGCCCCCGCGGCTCCGCGTTACCACGGCAGGCACCAGCTCAACCGGCATCCGGACGGGCTGGAGAAATGCGTCGGCTGCGAGCTGTGCGCGTGGGCCTGCCCGGCGGACGCGATCTTCGTCGAAGGCGGCGACAACACCGAAGAGGCGCGGTACTCGCCCGGTGAGCGGTACGGCGCCGACTACCAGATCAACTACCTGCGCTGCATCGGCTGCGGGTTGTGCGTCGAGGCCTGCCCGACCCGGTCCCTGACGATGATCAACTTCTACGAGCTGGCCGACGACGACCGGCAGCGGTTGATCTACACCAAGGAAGACCTCCTCGCGCCGCTGCTGCCCGGCATGGAGCAGCCGCCGCACCCGATGCGGCTGGGCGACAACGAGCAGGACTACTACGTCAACGGCCCCGAGCTGGCGCGCCCTAAGCCCGCGGACAGTTCGGAGGCCGTGCTGTGATGACTCTGAATACGGGGATCACGGCTTTCCTCGCGCAGACGGACGTTTCGGCCGGGATCACCACCGGCGAGACCATCGCGTTCTGGGTGCTCGGCCCGCTCGCGCTGCTCGGCGGGCTCGGCATGATCTTCTCCCGCAACGCCGTGCACTCGGCGCTGTGGCTGGTACTCACGATGCTGTGCCTCGGCGCGCTGTACATGATCCAGCAGGCGCCGTTCCTCGGCTTCACGCAGATCATCGTCTACACCGGCGCGATCATGATGCTGTTCCTGTTCGTGCTGATGCTGGTCGGCCGGGAGAGTTCCGACTCGGTCGTCGAAGTGCTGCGCGGACAGCGGGTCATGGCGACCCTGCTCGGCATCGGTGTCGGCGGGCTGCTCGCCGCGGGCCTCGCCCGCGCGATGGCCAACGTGACCCCGGCCCTGCCGGTCGACCCGGCGAACGTCGACGGTGGCGGCCCCGGTGGGCTGGGACGGCTGATCTTCACCAAGTACCTGTTCCCGTTCGAGCTCACCTCGGCGCTGCTGATCACCGCCGCGCTCGGCGCGATGGTGCTCGCGTTCACCGACCGGCACGCCAAGGGCGGCAAGAAGAACCAGAAGGAACTCGTCGTCGACCGGTTCACCGGCAAGCACGACCGGCCCTCGCCGCTGCCCGGCCCGGGTGTCTTCGCCACGGCCAACTCGGTCGCCACCCCGGCGCTGCTGCCCGACGGCTCGATCGCCAGGGAGTCGCTCTCGGAGATCATCGAGTCGACTTCGGCCGCCCAGCTGGAAAACGAGCGGAAGCAGGTCGCCGGAACGGAAGAGGTTCCCGACGCCCACGCTCTGGTCGGCAAGCCTGAAGGGGAGAAGGAATGACCCCGACGTACTACCTGCTCCTGTCCGCGCTGCTGTTCGCCATCGGCGCGGTCGGGGTGCTGGTGCGCCGCAACGCGATCGTCGTGTTCATGTGCATCGAGCTGATGCTGAACGCGGCGAACCTGTCCCTGGTCACGTTCGCCCGGATCAACGGGTCGCTGGACGGCCAGGTGATGGCGTTCTTCGTGATGGTCGTGGCCGCCGCGGAGGTCGTGGTGGGGCTGGCGATCATCATGGCGATCTTCCGCACCCGGCGCTCGGCCTCGGTCGACGACACCAACCTGCTGAAGTACTAGGGAGCACCGAGAGTGACCGCATCATCGTGGCTGCTGGTGGCCTTCCCGGCTCTCGGCGCCCTTATTCTTTTGCTGGCGGGCAAGCGGGCCAGGGGCTGGGGACACCTCCTCGGCAGCGCGACCGTCTCACTGTCCTTTGTGTACGGCCTGATCCTGTTCTTCACGGCCGACACGAAGGCCACCGCGGACGTCAAACTGTTCTCGTGGATCCCGGTTTCGGCGCTGCAGGTCGACTTCGGGCTCCGGATCGACGCGCTTTCGCTGACGTTCGTGCTGCTGATCACCGGCGTCGGCATGCTGATCCACTTCTACTCGATCGGCTACATGGCCGAGGACCGCGACCGGTCGAGGTTCTTCGCGTACCTCAACCTGTTCGTCGCCTCGATGCTGATCCTCGTGCTGGGCAACAGCTTCGTGACGCTGTACCTCGGCTGGGAGGGCGTGGGTCTCGCGTCGTACCTGCTCATCGGCTGGTACCAGGACCGCCCGTCCGCGGCCACCGCGGCGAAGAAGGCGTTCCTGATGAACCGCGTCGGTGACGTCGGGCTCGCGCTGGCGATCTTCCTGATGTTCAAGTACGTCGGGAGCACCGGGTACGCCGAGGTCTTCGGTGCCGTCGGCCAGATCCCGACCGGCGCGGTCACCGCGATCGCGATCCTGCTGCTGCTGGGCGCCTGCGGTAAGTCCGGCCAGTTCCCGCTCCAGGCCTGGCTTCCCGACGCGATGGAGGGCCCGACCCCGGTCTCGGCCCTCATCCACGCGGCGACGATGGTCACCGCCGGCGTCTACCTGGTCGCCCGCGCGCACGAGATCTTCAACGCCACCCCGGACGGCCGCCTGATCGTCACGCTCGTCGGTACGGTCACGCTCCTGATCGGGTGCATCATCGGTTGCGCCTACGACGACATCAAGAAGGTCCTGGCGTACTCCACGGTCAGCCAGATCGGGTACATGATGCTCGCCGTCGGCCTCGGGCCGATCGCCTACGCGCTCGGCATCATGCACCTGGTCGCGCACGGTTTCTTCAAGGCCGGGCTGTTCCTCGGGGCCGGTTCGGTCATGCACGCCATGAACGACGAGGTCGACATGCGGAAGTTCGGCGGGCTGCGCAAGCACCTGCCGGTCACCTTCTGGACCTTCGCGCTCGGCTACCTGGCGCTGATCGGCATCCCGCCGCTCTCGGGCTTCTTCACCAAGGACGCGATCATCGAAGCGGCGCTGAGCCAGGGCGGCTGGCGCGGCTGGGTGATGGGTGGCGCGGCACTGCTCGGCGCCGGGCTCACCGCGTTCTACATGACCCGCCTGATGGTGATGACCTTCTTCGGCAAGGAACGCTGGAAGGAGATCAAGTCCAGCGACGGTCGCGACTTCCACCCGCACGAATCGCCCGCGGTGATGAAGTGGCCGATGATCATCCTGGCCGTCGGCTCGATCGGCGCCGGTGCGTTCTTCGCCCTCGGCGACCGGTTCGCCGAATGGCTTTCGCCGGTGGTCGGCCCGCTCGAAGAGGGTGGCCACAGTGTCATCCCGCACGCGCTGGTCCCGATCCTCACCGTGGCGCTGTCGGTGCTCGGCGCGGCGGCGGCGTGGTTCTTCGTCGGCCGCAAGGACGTTCCGGTGGAACGCCCCGAGCGGGTCTCGGCCGTGGTCAAGGCCGCGCGTAACGACCTGTACGGCAACACCCTGAACGAGACGCTGGTCGCCCGTCCGGGCACCTGGCTCGCCCGCGCGCTGGTCTACGTGGACAACCGCGGGGTCGACGGCGCGGTCAACGGCCTCGCCGCCGCGCTCGGCGGCGGATCCGGGCGCCTGCGCCGCCTTCAGACCGGCTTCGTCCGCTCGTACGCACTGTCCATGCTGGGCGGCACATTCCTGCTTCTGGCGGCACTCCTGCTGGTGAGGTTCTCCTGATGACCTGGGTTCTCGCATCCATCCTGCTGCCGCTGCTCGGTGCGGCGGTCGTCGCCGGGATGAAGAAAAACGACAGGCTGGCGACGCTCACCGCGCTCGTGGTGTCGCTCCTGACGTTCCTGCTGGTGATCCCGATGTGGGCGAGCTATTCGCCGGCCGGGGACCGGATCCAGCAGAAGTCCTCGATGGACTGGATCCCGAACTTCGGCATCCACATCTCGTTCGGCATCGACGGCATCGCGCTGGTGATGATCGCGGTCATCGGCCTGCTGGTGCCGATCGTGGTCGGCGCGCTGGGCCTCACCGACAAGCTCCCGGCCGGACGCTCGGCCGGCGGCTTCCTGTCGCTGATCCTGGTGCAGGAGGCGCTGACCATCGCGGTGTTCGCCGCGACCGACGTCTTCCTGTTCTACGTGCTGTTCGAGATCATGCTGATCCCGATGTACTTCCTGATCGGCGGCTACGGCGGCGCGAACCGGCAGTACGCGGCGGTCAAGTTCTTCCTGTACTCGTTCCTCGGCGGCCTGATCATGCTGGCCTCGGCGATCGGGGCGTACTCGCTGGCGTCGGACGAGCTCGGCAAGGGCACCTTCGACTGGGAAACGCTCGTCACGGTCGTCCGCGACGCTCCGCTGGGTACCCAGATCTGGTTGTTCATCGGGTTCTTCCTCGCGTTCGCGATCAAGGCCCCTTTGGTGCCGTTCCACACCTGGCTGCCGGATGCCGCGGGCCAGGCGCCGATCGGCGTCGCGGTCCTGCTGGTCGGTGTGCTGGACAAGGTCGGCACGTTCGGGTTCCTGCGCTACTGCCTCCCGATGTTCCCGGAGGCCAGCAAGGAACTCGCGCCATGGGTGCTGGTGCTCGCCGTCGCGGGTGTCCTTTACGGCTCGATCCTCGCGGCCGGGCAACGCGACATGAAGCGCTTCATCGCCTACGTGTCGATCGCCCACTTCGGGTTCATCGCGCTGGGTATCTTCACCTTCAACGAGCAGGCGATGGTCGGCTCGGTGTCGTACATGCTGAACCACAGCCTCGCCACCGGCATGCTGATCGTGGTCGTCGGCCTGATCGTGATGCGCGGCGGGTCCACGCGGATCTCCGACTACGGCGGCATGGCGAAGGTGACCCCGCTGCTCGGCGGGATGCTGCTCATCGCCGGTCTGTCCACCTTGTCGCTGCCCGGCACGAACTCCTTCATCAGTGAGTTCCTGGTGCTGCTGGGGTCCTTTGTGGACTACCCGGTGTACACGATCATCGCGACGGTCGGCATGGTGCTGGCCGCGGCGTACGTGCTCTGGCTCTACCAGCGCGTCATGCAGGGCCCCGTCCGCGGTGACGCCCTCATCGGCGCCGGTGGCGGGCCGGGGACGGCCATGGCTCCGGAACTCGGGGCGACCAAAGCCATCAAGGACCTCGGCGGCCGGGAGATCGCGATCCTGGCGCCGATGGTCGTGCTGATCATCGCGCTCGGGTTCTATCCCAAGCCGGTGCTCGACACGATCACCCCGTCGGTGCAGGCGACGATGTCGTCCTTGCAGGGAGGCAAGTAACAGTGCTCCTCTTGACTCAGGCGCCACCGGTGCAGGTGCCGTCGATCGACTACTTCGCCGTCACGCCGATCCTGATCATCCTCGGGGCCGCGTGTGTCAGCGTGCTGTTCGAAGCCTTCCTGCCCAAGCACATGCGGTGGCCTTCGCAGGTCTTCCTGTCCCTGGTCGGGATCGGGGCGGCGGGCGTCTTCCTCGCCTGGTACGCCAGCACCTCCGCGCCGAAGGGCGGCGTCACGACCTTCAGCGGCGCCATCGCCGTCGACCGGCCGTCGCTGTTCCTGTGGGGCACGCTGCTGGCGCTCGCACTGGGCGCACTGCTGCTGATCGCGGACCGCTCGGTCGAGCCGGGCGGCGCCTTCGTCGCGCAGGCCGGTATCCGCCCCGGCACGGTCCAGGACCGCGCGCAGGTCGGCACCACCGGGATGCAGACCGAGGTCTTCCCGCTGACGCTGTTCGCGCTCGGCGGCATGATGGCGTTCGTCGCGGCCAACGACCTGCTCACCATGTTCATCGCGCTCGAGGTGCTGAGCCTGCCGCTGTACCTGATGTGCGGTCTGGCCCGTCGCCGTCGCCTGCTCTCGCAGGAATCCGCGGTCAAGTACTTCCTGCTCGGCGCGTTCTCGTCGGCGTTCTTCCTCTACGGTCTCGCGCTGCTCTACGGCTACGCGAACTCCGTGAAGCTGTCGGACATCGCCAACGCCGCCGCCGGTTCGGACCGGTCGGACACGCTGCTGTTCGCCGGGCTCGGGCTGCTCGCGGTCGGCCTGCTGTTCAAGGGTTCGGTCGGCCCGTTCCACACCTGGACCCCGGACGTCTACCAGGGCGCGCCGACGCCGGTCACCGCGTTCATGGGTGCCTGCACCAAGGTCGCCGCGTTCGGCGGGATCCTGCGGGTGTTCCAGGTGGCGTTCGAGTCGACCAGCTGGGAATGGCGCGGCGTGCTCTGGGGCGTCGCGATCATCTCGATGCTGATCGGCGCGGTGCTGGGCCTGACGCAGACCGACGTGAAGCGCATGATCGCCTACTCGTCCATCGCGCACGCCGGGTTCCTGCTCGTGGGTGCGATCGCGATGACCGAGGAAGGCCTGTCGAGCACGCTGTTCTACCTGCTGGCCTACGGCTTCACCACGCTCGCCGCGTTCGGTGTCGTCTCGCTGGTACGGGACTCGAACGGCGAGGCGACGCACCTGTCCGCCTGGGCAGGGTTGGCGAAGCGGTCTCCGGTGCTGGCCGGTGTGTTCACCTTCCTGCTGCTCGCGCTGGCCGGTATCCCACTGACCAGTGGTTTCGTCGGGAAGTTCGTGGTGTTCTCGGCGGCCCTGTCCGACGGGATGGCGCCGCTGGTCGTCGTCGCCCTGGTCTTCAGCGCCGTCGCCGCGTTCTTCTACCTGCGCGTGATCGTGCTGATGTACTTCTCCGAGCCCGCCCCCGACGGCCCGACCGTCACCGTGCCCGGAGCGTTCACCACCACGGCGATCACGCTCGGCGTCATCGTCACGCTGGTGCTCGGCCTGCTCCCGGCGTTCGCCCTCGACTGGGCGGGCTCCGGCGGTTTCGCCCTCAAGTAGTCCGGTTTCGCGGAAGGCCCCCTCGCTGTCGTGAGGGGGCTTTTTCGTGTCAGGGCGACGTCAGAGCGGTGTCAGGCCGCACCTCGATAGTTCCCTCATGACTTCCTCTACCTGGACCGGGATGCTCCCCGTCGAAGACACCGCGCTGGCCGTCACCGACTCCGGTGGCCCCGGCATCCCGATCGTCTACCTCAACGGCCAGTTCGCGACCCAGGGCTACTGGCGGCGGATCCTCGCCGACCTGGGCTCGGACTTCCGCCACATCACCTACGACGAGCGTGCCCGCGGCAAGTCGAAGCGATCGTCCGACTACTCCTTCGAGGCGGCCGTTCGCGATGTCGACGCGGTCCTCGAAGCTCGGGAAGTGAAGCGGGCCGTCGTGGTGGGCTGGTCCTACGGCGCGGTCGTCGCGGCGCACTGGGCGGCCCGGAACCCGGAGCGGACCATCGGCGCCGTCCTGGTCGACGGCGCGTTCCCGTACGACTGGATGGACGACGCCATGGAACAGCGGATCCGGAAGCTGTTCAAGCGCCTCAATTTGGTCATGCCGCTGCTGCGCCCGACCGGGCTGACCCCGCGGATGTCCGCCGCCGAGCAGGCGGAGAGCAACATCGAACTAGGCAAGCTCTCGCGGGAGGCCGAGCTGGGCCCGGTGCTCGACGGCATCACCGTCCCGACGCGATACGTGGTCGCGTCGGGAACCTCGTTCGGCAGCAAGGGAGACGAGCAGGAAAAGATCCGGACGAGTCTCGACGGTGTGACCGCGCGCAATCCGAACATCAAGGTGAGCGCGAAGGTCGAGAGCAACCATGGAGCCTTGCTGCGCAAGGACTTCCGTGCCATTTCCGCGGCCGTGCACGAGGTCGCCCGGCTCGGGGAATGACTTGCCCGAGCGCACTGGGCAGGGTGGTCGCGATGCCGAAGCCGAGACCCACACCCCAGGCGAGGGCCCTCGCCGACGGACTGCGAGCCGCGCGGAAGGCCGCCAGACTGGCCGCGACCGAAGTGGCCGACAAACTGGCGTGGTCCCAGTCGACGATCAGCCGGATCGAAACCGGCGTCCGCGCGGCGTCCGCCGAGGAGGTGTCGGCGCTGCTCGCGGTCTATCAGATCACCGGGGAGCGGCGAGAGGCCCTGCTCTCGTTGTCTCGCGACAGCGGGCCGTGGTGGTTCGCCAACGCGTCCTTCCAGAGCGAAACGCTTGCGCAGTACGAAAAGGAGGCCACCAAGATCGTCGCTTTCGGGGCAACGCTCCTGCCCGATCTGCTTCGGACGCCCGCCTACGCGAGGGCTACGAACTCTTCCGCCGCAGTGCTGGGCCAGAAGAGATTTGTCGCCTATATCGACGAAGCGGCGCTGCGCCGTCAGGTCGGTGGGCCGCGGGTGATGGCGAATCAGCTTCGGCATCTCATCACGATGGCGGAGCGGCCCACCGTCGAACTCCGGGTCATCCCGTTCGCCGCCGGGGCACATGCGGGTGATGCCTACGTTTTGCTGGAATTCGGCGGCGCCCCACCGGTGGTGTACCTGGAACATCGGCGATGCGGGCTGTTCCTGCACCGGCCCTGCGATGTCGAGCCCTACCTCCGGTCCACTGTGGACGCTGTCGCGCTGGATCCGGCGCGGTCGGTGCGCCTGATCGAGTCAGTGGTCGAGACTTGCCCGCAGCGCGGCGACTTTCTGGGCCAGTAACGTGGGTTCGCCGGGCAGGACGGTGATGTACCGGTTCCGGGGAGAACCGCTCACGTGCATGGCCACCCGTCCGGAGTCGAGGTCCAGATAGGACAGGCCGTCCGTGGCCTCTGTGCGCTTTCCCCCGTCAGGGCGCATGGCCGCGGCGAAGAAACCGACACCGAAATAGGGCTGCTCGAAGACCTCGTCCAGCTGCCGTGCTTCGCGGCTTCGGGACTCGGGCTCGTCGTAGAGACCGTCCCCACTGTCGCCGTTGAAGTCGTCCTGGGGCAAGGAGAACGGGGCGAACCGCGCCGGCGGGTACTCGGGCAGGTTCATCACGAGCGCCGCCGCGCGGTCGGCGGTCCGCACGCCTTTCAGCCACACGCGGTTCCCCTCGCAGATCGCGGTCACCGCGGCCCGTCCGCGTACGGCGACGAGCACGTTGTACTGCTCCGTCTCGGTTCGCAACGTCGCGTAGTACTCAGTGTTCGGCCGGTCGAGTATGTGCAGGACGTCCTCGAAGTCGCTGGTCAGCCGCTTGCCCTCGGTGAACCCGAGCCCGGCGAGCTCCTCGAACGCCGCCCTGTCCTCGCCGTTCCGCGACGACGGCGGGATGTAGCGCAGCCCGCCTGCGAAGATCAGATGCGGATCTCCGCAGCCGGCGTGACGGAACGCGGTCAACAAGGTGTCGAGCGTGATCTCGACCGGGCGCGCGAGCACCACGTGCCTCCCTCCCCTGGGACTGTGGTGCTACTTCTTCTTCTCGCCGATCACCGGCGGCATCGGCTTCTCGGTGTAACCGCCGAAGGTCTCGTCGGGATCCGGGTTCTGGAGGTACGCCGGAGCCTTCTTCTCCTTGTCCTCCTCGCCCTTCCCGCGAGCGGCGCCGGGCGCCATCGGCATCCCGTTCGCCCCGCCGCGACCGGTCGAGCCCGCTGCTCCCGCCGCACCGCGGCCGGCCACGCCGTCACCGGGCATCCCGGCTCCGCTTCGGCCACCCATGCCAGACTGCTGTCCGGGCCCGCCTACTCCACCCGTCCCGCCGGGTCCGCGGAAACCGCCGCCGCTCGGTACTCCGGGTGACCTGCCACCCGTGCCCGGACCGTACGGCGTGGGCCCGGTCGTTCCCGGGCCGTACCCGGGCGGGAAAGCGCCAGGCGTGTTGTACGTGGGGTTCGGCTTGCCGGTCGGCCCGAAGTCGAGGCTCGCCGCCGGCGGCACGACCGGAGTGGTCTGGGGCGGCGTGTACGAATTCGCGCGGGTCCCGTCGTCCGGCTGCTGGCCGACGGGGTAGGGCTGATGCTGACCCGGCTGGGGCCCTTGCCCAGGCTGCGGGCCGCTGTCAGCTGCGCCCGGTGCGCTCGGTCCGTTGGGGCCACTCGGCCCGCTGGGACCGCTCGGACCTCGGTAGGGCTCGCCGACACCGTGCTCGCGTCCGTCGGAGCCGTCGCCGAAACCCCTCACCGCCGGCTTTCCCCCGCCGCCCTCGTCCAGGGTGACGCTGCCGCCGGGGTCGGTGAGCTGCGCGTACTGGGCGGGCAGCTCGTCACCGTTGGCGGTGCTGGCGGAGTGGTAGCTCGCGAAGGTGTCGATGTTGTGCTGGCTGTCGGCCTGATACCCCTGGACCTTGCTCCAGTAGCCGACCAGGCCGCCACTCATGACAGCCTTGACGTCCTCGGCCGTCGGTGCGGGCTGCTCGGGCGGAACCGGCTTGACCGAATTCTTGGCCGTGCCGAACGCGTCCATCTGCGCGCTGATCGCCGACTGGGCGACGGCCAGATGCATCGCGTCGTCGTACGCGGCCTCCACAACGGGCTTCGTCGCGTCGGCGGCCGCGTCACTGGCGCCACCCTGCCAGCCGGCCATGGTCTTCTGGGTGAGTGCGGAGAGCTTCTGCGCGCGCTCGTGGTGCCGCTGTGTCAGGTTGAAGGCGGCGCGCTGAGCCTCGGAGAGCGAACCGGTGCCTTCACCCTTGGTGATCTGCTCGTAGATCTGGGCGGCGGTGAGCGGTCCTTCGGCGACCATCAGTTGCCCCCTCGGACGGTGGTCAAGACCCTGATCGCGGCTTCGCGGGCGGCGTCGCAGGGGTCCTTCTTGCCGATGTTGGCTTCAGACTGCTCCAGGACGATGTCGATCGTCTCGTTATCGCTAGTTCCCAAAGCTACGGAGCACTTGCCTGAGGGGCGTTCGTCTTTTGTGCCGTAGGCGGTCAGTGGGTATCCGTCGATCGGCTTGAGCGGTTCAACCAGCTCGTAAGCGCCGCCCTTCGCTTGGTAGACACTTGCTGTCCCTCCATCAGGAGACTTGCTGAAAATCACGTTGACTCGCGGCCGGGTGGTGGAGGGGACGGACCACCTGCAGGCAGGGCCAGCCGCGCCATCCGGCTGTGCGGCAGTCTCAGTGGTAGGACCGAGGAGCTCTTCGGCTTGTGCTTCAGTCAAAGCTTTGCAGGGCGTCTGCTTGATCTGTGCAAGGTCGATCGGTTTTTCCACCTTCGGTACCTCGGGAGCCGGATTTGCGGACTTCGGCGGGTTCGAGTTCGAGCCGCCGCCGCTAGTGGGCGTGGGGGTTCCATTGGTGGTGGTGGGAGTGGAGCACGCGGCGAGGGCGAGGGTTGCTGCGCAGAAGACAAGGATGGTGCGTCGCATCAGGCGATGCCCTTCGGCTGCTGGTTGATGACTGTGGTGGCGTGATCTTCCGCAGTGGCGTACTTACCGAGGGCGACCCGGTACTTCGTGGCCATGTTCTGACAGTAGTTGACGCGCTGCGTTAGAGCTGCTGTGAGCGCTTTGCCGGAGTGCTGGGTGACGTCAGCGTTGTTTCCGCTGGCGTACTCGAGCCCTGGCGGCAGGGCACGGGCGATCTTGCCAGCTGCATCGAGGTCGTCTTTGTACTCCTGCGCGAGGGTGGACCACTCGTTCACCAGCTCATGGAGGGTCGCCTCGTCGTACTTGAACCCCGCGCCTTCCGCTACCGGCGTCCCGTAGGAGCCGCCAGTAGGCGGGGCCTTGCAGACCGAGCCCGGGTTGAAGCCTGGTTGGTAGACAGGTGTCCCGTCAGGCATGGCCATGCACCCCCATGGCGCCGAAACGTTCCCTGCTGAATGGCCGAAGCCGCCCCGAAGTCACCGTCGTCATCTGCCCCTCCCGTGGCTACAAGGCGCGTCTCCCCGATGCACCCTGCGTAATCCGACGCCGGGAAGATTACCAGGGTTCCCGGGGCGGTGAACCCGGCTGCATAAAGTCCCGTTCCTCGCTGAATAGCGTCAGCGAACCTGGTGACTATCCGTGAAAATCAATCGTGTGAACCTGCCCCAGGAAACCGGGTTCTTGCTGGTGGGCTACGGACCCAATTTGCACACTCTGCGTAATGAAGTTTCGAAGAGTGATTCTCGGCGCAGTACTCCTCGGGCTGCTTGCGGCTTGTACGGATTCCGTGGATACGCCCCCGCCGCCACCGCAGTTTCCGAAATGGCAGCCCAAGCAACCACGTCCCGCGGATCGCGACGCGAAGGCTGTCGACGCGTCGCTGGCCGCCCTCGACTTCTGCGAGCTGATCGACCTGGCCGCCTACGGCCGCAGGAAGGGAGGCGATACCCGGCCCGTGACGCGCGAGCCCAAGGTGAAGTACGGCAGGAAGATGTGCACTCTCTTCCGCGACGGCTACGAGGCCTTGCTCTACGTCCAGGACGTGGACCCTGCCCATGCGGCGCTCCGGAACGACGGAGCCGTCGTCGACCTCGGCGGAGTGAAGGCGTACCAGGTCGAATCCCGTCGTGAGGGTGCGGTCAGCGGCTGCGCGATCACCGTGCCGGTCAGTTTCCAACGCGCGGTCCAGTTCGAGCTGGGGCTCCAGAGCCGGAGCAAGGACTGCGGGCTTCTCCGAGACTTCGCCACCGCCGGAGCCGCGAAGCTGCCCCGCGACCTCGTCTACCCGCCGGACGCTCAGGACAGCGCCCGCGTCGGTGCCTGCGCCAACTGGGTCTCCACCAGCAAGGGTGAGACCTGCGATCCGGCGGTCGAGGCCCAGGTGCCCGCGGGTGCCGAGGTGATCCTGGCCGCCGGCGCCGCCGACCCGAACGTCGAGTGCGCGGTGTTCCGGGATGCGGTCAAGAAGACCTTCGGGCCGGAGTTCGAGCCGATCGCCACGCCGGGCTCCTGCTACTTCGTCGAACCGCGCCATCGGGTGCAGATCGAAGCCGGGGTCACCGCGAACGGCGGCGCACCCGGTGACTGGCACGCGGATCCGAACGGCACCTTCAAAGATCATCGTCAGCACTCGTTCAGCGGGAATCCGGGAGTCACCCTTCGCACCAAGGACGAGAGCGGACTCCTCATGTACGTCTCGCCGTTCGGGAATCTCGGCTCGCGCGGGCATGTCCGGCTGCTGATTTCGTCGGAGCAGGAGCGGGGCGTCGACGAATGGCCGCGGTCCAGGGCGCTACCGGCCGTGGACGTCGCCAAGGCGCACGCCGTGATGGAGCTTGTCATGGCGACCCACTTTCGGGTGGCCAGGTGACGTCCGCGCCGTCGTAGGTGTCTGTTGGTGAACCCGCGACCGCGATCGACGTCGGCAGGGCGCTGCCACCGCGATAGCGGGGTCTTCGGCCGGGCGGATTCACGCGTATGGTCCCTTTCCGGCCACATCTCAGCTCCGCCAACAGGCACTAAGCTTTTCTCCATGTACATCGAGCGGGTCCGGCTGGAGAACATCCGCGGCTTCAGCGGCGCCCGCGCCGTCGACCTCCGGCTGCCCGGCCCTGGCTGGGTGGTGCTCGCCGGGCGCAACGGTTCCGGCAAGACCTCGCTGCTGCGCGCCATCGCGGTCGCGGCGGCGCCGGACGTCGCCTGGGGGCTGCTGTCGGACGCCGGCAGCTGGATCTCGAACGATCAGACGTCCGGGTCGATCGAGCTGTCGGTGATGCGCGAGGAGGGCCCGGCGCCGGTCGAGGTCCGCTGGCTCGACTCCGGCCTGCTGCCGATCTCCGGACTTCCACCGGGCCAGCCGTTCTGCGCGGCGTACGGGCCGTTCCGGCGGCTCGCGGGCGGGAGCGGCGAGGCCGAGTCGTGGATGCGCGGCGCGGGATCGCTGGCGCGGATGGCCAGCCTGTTCCACGAAGACGCCTCGCTCGCCGAGGGCGTCACCTGGCTGATCAATCAGCATCTCCGTGCCCTGGAAGGAAAAGCGGGCGCCCGTGAACTGAAGGACGCGGCGCTGGAGATCCTCGGTGACGGTCTCCTTCCCAGCGGCTACCGGATCAGGGACGTCGATTCGGACGGGCTCTGGGTCGAGTACCGGGGCGACCGGTTCCCGCTGCGCGAGATGAGCGACGGCTATCGCACGGTGACCGCGCTCGTGGTCGACCTGCTCAAACAGCTCGACGGCGCCGGCCTCGACCACGAGAGTCCCGGTGTCGTGATCATCGACGAGGTGGACGCGCATCTCCACGTGTCGTGGCAGAAACGCATGGGATCGTGGTTCAAGGCGCATTTCCCCCGGATCCAGTTCATCGTCACCACGCACAGCCCCTACGTCTGCCAGGCGGCGGACCCCGGCGGGCTCATCCGGCTTTCCGGGCCCGACGAGGAAGTGCCGCCGCGCGTGGTCTCCGAGGAGCTGTACGAGCGGGTCGTGTTCGGCTCCGGCGACGACGCCGTGCTGTCCGACCTTTTCGGCTTGGACACGCCGTATTCGCCGCAGGCGGTCGAATTGCGGGAGCATCTGGCCGAGCTCGAGTTCCAGGTGGCGTCCGGCCGTGCGGACGCGAACGGCGTCCGGGAATGGGAACGCCTGCGGGGCATACTGAGCAGTTCGCCGCCGAGCCGGGTCGACGAGGTGGCCAGGCGGTTCGAGGCCGACGATCGGTGATCGGGATCCGCCGGATCGCGCTGCCGGGCCGGGTGGTGGCCGATCTCGAAGAGCTGACGGCGCGGATCCCTCCCGGTGACACGAAAGAAGCCCGGCGGCTCTGGCGGGTTTCGCGTGCCGTGCGGCGTTCTCTGCGGGCAGGTCTGGACGTGATGGCCGCCGGCCGCGGCTACTGCATGTACTGCGGTGACGGCCTCGGGTCCACTGTGGACCATTTCGAGCCGATCGCGCGGAATCCGGGGCGTGCGTTCGACTGGCTCAACCACGTGCTCGCCTGCGAGTACTGCAACAGCCACCACAAACGCGACCTCTTCCCGGTGGACGAAGACGGCGACAGCCTGCTCATCGATCCGACCGCCGAAGACCCGCTGGAGCACCTGTTCCTGGTGCTGTCGATCGGGACCTACCGCGCGCTGACCGAAAAGGGCGAGCAGACCATCAAGGTGTGCGGGCTGAATCGCGCGCAACTGGCGCGGGGGCGGGAAACGGCGGTCAACCAGGTGAGCGCGCTCGTCATGGGCTGGCAGGCCGCGCGCGAACTGGGGGACGACGGGAAACGGCGCGCGATGGTCTGGACCCTGCTCGACCAGCCGCACGCCGACGTCCTCCACGCGATGCTCCGGCAGGCGGGGATGCCGGGAGCCCGCGCCGTGTTCCGGGCGGACGACGAGCTCATCGACCTGCTTCGCGCCCCGGAGCTCGCCGAGGACCTTCAGCTCTCCGGCGGCGCGGTGTAGGCGGCCAAGGTGGCGTCGGCGCGGGTGCGGGCGGTGGCCGCGTCCGTCCCGTTGGCGACGTCGGCCTCGTACCAGGCGTCGTTGCTCAGTGTCATGAACCGCACGCCCTCTTCGCTGGTCATCCAGGCCATGGCGGCCTCGGGGTCGGCGGCCTCGCCGGATTCGAGGTGGAGCGCGAGCCCGTTCAGCATCATGTCCCAGCCGATGCCCACGGCGCCGGGCCCGAACCGGTTCCAGTGCTCGTTGGGGACGGCGGTGTGGTCGAGTTCGAACCGGGTGCGCCCGTCGGCTTCGGGGCTCAGCCGGAGTTCGATCCAGCTGACGTCGCCGCCGTACTCCCAGGTCGCCGCGAAGCTCTTGGGCGGGTCGCAGCGCTCGACCGTTCCGCCCGCGTTGCCTTCGAGCTGGTACTTGCCGCCGACGCGCAAATCGCCGCTGATCGGCAGGAACCAGCGCGGGATGCGCTCGGGATTGGTGCAGGCGTCCCAGAGGTCGTCGAGGCCGGTGTCGTAGACCTGGCTGACGGTGGCCGTCACCGCCTCGCTCGCTTCGACCACGCGCTTGCCCAGCCTGCGCTGGACAGAGTTGATCTGGCTGGTCACGTCGACCATCGGTGCCCTCCTCGGCTCGGTTGCCGACAAGATATCAGCCGATACTTATATAAGCCAGAATGGAAAAGGGGCGCCCGGCGAGTCCCGGACGCCCCTTTCCCGGCGGGATGGCTTACGGAGTGGGAGAGCAGGCCGTGCGCCCGACGACCACTTCGCCGGTGATGTTCGAGCCGGGGGCGAACTTGATCCGCAGCATGGTCAGCCCGATGCTGCCGTCGCCCGGCAACGTCTGCTCGTTGAAGATCGCCTCGGCGAGCAGGGTGCCGTTGGACTTGGTGATCGGCTTGACGTAGCCGACCGGCACCGGCGACGGCAGGGTGCCGAGCCCGGTCGCGCCGCCGTAGGTCCAGCTCGCGTTCGTGCTGGTCTGCGTGGCTGTGCAGCTGACCGAATAGGACCTGATCTTGATCCGCGGCCCGCTCGACGAGACCAGCGCCGACAGCTCGAAGTTCTGCCCCTTGGCCTCCGACTTCGTCGTGGTGACGTCGTTTTCGGGGTCGACGACGGTGGTCGTGCACGTCGACGTGCCGCCACCGAACGTGATCCCGGTCCTGGTCACGACTCCGGACGAGTTGCTCGTCGGTCCCTCGACCGCGCAGTCGGCGAGCGAGGCGATCGAGATCGGCGCCGAGGTGCCCTTGGTGAAGGCGGCGGAGCCGAGCGAGGCCACGCCCGCGGGGTTCGACGCGGCGGCCGGGGTCACCCCGGCACCGAGACCCGCCAGCAGCAGCGCGCCGACCAGGCCTGCCCGGCTTGCGATGGTGATGCGCATTCCACGTCCTCCTCACGTGACGGAGAGCGAGCCGGTTGGCCGTTCTTCCTTTGTCACCACTATCTGCGTGTCGGATTCGCCCGTTGCGCGCGTGACGGTCGTTTCACTCGACCGTGGATCATGGAGACCCGTTGGATATTCTGATTCGTATCCGGATACAGGTCTGTATATTCGAGCGTATGCCGACCTACCGCGTCCTCGTCAACGGCAAGTTCGACCACCCCGACGCCGACACTCGCGCCAGGCTGCTCGCCGAGCTTGATCAGCACCAGGTGATGGGGTTCACCGAGGACGGCCTGCTCAGCTACAGCGCGCACCTCGGCGCGTTCACCTTCCGCATCACGCTGCGGGGCGAAGAGGAGCGGGACGTGCTCGACGAAGCCGAGCTGAAGGTCATGGACCTGCTGGACGCCAAGGGCTATCCGTACCGCGACGTCGCGGGCAAGGCGACCTGCATGGACGACATCAAGATCCGCCGCCGCTGACTCAGGCCGCCTTCACGCCGCCCACCACGAGCACGGCCACGACCAGCATCATCGCCATGAACACGGCGAAGAGGACGACGGTGATCCACACCGTCGAACGCTGCTCGCGGTGGTCTTCGGCGGGAGGCTTCCACGCCGGTCTGTCGCCGAAATCATCCGGACTTCCCATGTTGTTCCCCCAGTTCGCGCCGAAGCGGGCAGGATACTCGGCGGGGGTGTCATCTTCGTCACCGTTTCCCCTGGACAGCACGTCAACAGGCCTCAGCTGCTAGCCACTACGCTGGGAGCAACCCCGAACGGTGTCAAAGAGAGCGGAGCCGACGTGTCTGTGTCTTCACCTGCCCCAGGTGGTGCCATCGAGGACCTGCGCGCGTCCGTGGGGCTCCAGATCGCCGACGAGCAGCTCCTGCGCACGCTCGCGACCGGTCTCGCCGACGTCGAGACGCTGCTTCGCGAGGTCGTCCGCAGTGACGTCAAGGCCGTCGAGGACGCCGCTTCGCACCTGGTCGAGGCGGGTGGCAAACGTTTCCGTCCGCTGTTCACGCTGCTGGCCTCGCAGTTCGGGCCGAAGCAGGGCGACCAGGTGGTCACCGCCGCGGCGGCGGTCGAGCTGGTGCATCTCGCGACGCTGTACCACGACGACGTGATGGACGAGGCGACGATGCGCCGCGGCGCGGAGAGCGTCAACGCCCGCTGGGACAACACCATCGCCATCCTGACCGGCGACTTCCTGTTCGCGCACGCCTCGCGGCTGGTCGCGGACCTCGGCACCGACGCGGCCCGGATCATCGCCGAGACCTTCGGCGAGCTGGTCACCGGGCAGATGCGCGAGACGGTCGGCCCGGCAGACGGCGACGACGCGGTCGAGCACTACCTCACGGTCATCGCGCAGAAGACCGGCTCGCTGATCGCCACCTCCGGCCGGTTCGGCGGGATGATGTCCGGCGCGCCCGACCACTACATCGACGCGCTCCGCCGCTTCGGTGACATCATCGGGACGGCGTTCCAGATCTCCGACGACGTCATCGACATCGCGTCCGCCTCGGACGAGCTCGGCAAGGCGCAGGGAACAGACCTGCGCGAAGGCGTCCGCACCCTTCCGATGCTGTACGCGCTGGCCGACCCGGCCACCGATCCGCGCCTGGTCGAGCTGCTGTCGGGCCCGATCTCGGACGACAAGCTCGTCGCCGAGGCCCTGGACCTGCTGCGTGCCTCGTCCGGACTCGAACGCGCACGCGAAACTCTTTCCGACTACGCTCGTCGGGCGCGTGCCGAACTCGCGGCGCTGCCCGCGTCGCCCGCCCGGGACGCCTGCGAATCGGTCGCCGACTACCTGGTCGCACGAACGCATTGACAAAGGGCAGGTTAGATGTCCATTTTCGGACAGGTTTGGCTGTGGAGTCTGCTGGCGTTCGTCGTCGGCGCGCTGCTCACCTGGTTGGTGCTGGTGCTCCCGGCGCGCAAACGCATCCGTGAGCTGGAAAGCTCGCTGGCCACCGCGCACGCCGAGACGTCGAGGCTGCCGGCCGGGGTGAGCCTCGGCGCGGGTGCCGCGGCCGTCGCCGGCGGGACCGCGTACCTCGCGAAGCCGTCGCACGACGAGCTGGACGAGGAGTTCGCGGCCGTCGAGGAGCCGAAACCCGCGTACCCCGAGACGCTCACCGAGCAGGAGCCCGCCCAGCAGTGGACCGAGCCTGCCGAGGAGCCCGCCAAGGACGTGCACGAGGACACCGCCGAGGAGCCGGAGTACTCCGCGCCGCAGATCTTCGAGCCTGAAGAAGAGTACGAGGCCGAGTACCGCACCGCGCCCCAGCCGGACCCGGAGCCTGAGCCGGATCCGGAGCCCTCGGCCGAGCGGACGCAGTACATCCCGGCGGCCTTGCCGGAGCCGGAGCCGGAGCCGGAACCCGAGCCGGAGCCCGAGAACCCGTACGTCGCCGCGGCGACCGATTACCTCCAGCCCGCGTCGAAGCTGGACGTCGAGCCGGAGCCTGAGCCGGAACCCGAGCCGCAGCCGTCGTCGCCGGGCGAGGGGCCGTACCGGTCCCGCCTGGAGATGCAGCTGGACCCCGAAGGCGCCGAGACGCAGCCGGAGCCGGTTTCGCTGTTCAGCCCCGCGTCGCGCGTGGAGACCGAGCAGGCCCCCGTCGAGACCAACTGGTTCGAGCGGGAAGAGGAGCTGCACGACCCGCCCGCGTACGCCTTCGGTTCCGATGAAGAAGCGAAGGCCGGTCTCCTCGACTCGGAGCAGCCCGAGACGTCCGCCGAAGCCACCCAGGTGCTGCCCAAGCGCACGCCGCGGGGTGCGGTGCGCGGCGGTTTCGAGCCGCCACAGCCGATCCAGCCGTCGATGCGGGCGATCGAACGTCGTGAGCCGGAACTGTCCGGTGGGCAGAGCGGTTCGCTGTTCGAGCCCGCCGTCCAGCCCGGCGACGCGATGCCGGCTCCGGAGCCCCCGCCCGCCCGGCAGGTCGCTCCGGTGACGGAGTCCGTCCCGCCCGGTCCGTTCGGTCCCGGTTCGGCGATGCCGCGTCCGGGCGGTGGCCGTCCCGCCGACGACTTCGCGGTCAAGGCCAGCGTGACCGCCCTGCGGTACTGCACGGAGGACTCGCCGCAGTTCCCGAAGATGGTCGCGGAGGTCTGGTTCCGCTCGGCCGCCGACGCGGAGCGCGTGGGCTTCCGTCCCCTCACCTGACTGCAATGAAGGGGCCTTTCACCGCAAAATTTGCGATGAAAGGCCAGATCGGAAGAGCGNGCAATGAAGGGGCCTTTCACCGCAAAATTTGCGATGAAAGGCCCCTTCATTGCAGTTCTGGGCTAGCTGACGACGGTCCAGGTGTCCTTGCCGCGCAAAAGGCCCTGCAGGTCGGGCTCGCGGGCGGCCCGGGCTTCCGCGACCTGGGCCCGCGCCTGGTCGTCGTAGGTGGGCCGCTCGACCTGCCGCAGAATGCCGGTCGGCACGTGGTTCAGGTTCTGGTCGCCGATCCGCGAAAGCGCGAACGCGTACGAGGTGTCCTCGATCGCCGGGTCGTGCACGACGAGGTTCTCCTCGCCGATGTTCGCGACCTTCCCGACCTCCAGGCCTGCCCAGCCGCTCCGCGTGACCCCGTATTCGCCCTGCGGCCCGAACTTGATCGGCTCGCCGGCCTTCAGCGGGATGAGCCGGGTGGCGGCCTCGTCCTTGTCCTTGAGGACGTCGAAGGCGCCGTCGTTGAAGATCGGGCAGTTCTGGTAGATCTCCACCAGCGCCGACCCGCGGTGTTTCGCGGCGGCCTCCAGCACCTCGGTCAGTCCCTTGCGGTCCGAGTCGAGCGCGCGGCCCACGAACGACGCCTCGGCGCCGATCGCCAGCGAAAGCGGGTTGAACGGGGTGTCGACCGAGCCCATCGGGGTGGACTTCGTGACCATGCCCGGCCCGGACGTCGGCGAGTACTGGCCCTTCGTGAGGCCGTAGATCCGGTTGTTGAACAGCAGGATCTTGATGTTCACGTTGCGGCGCAACGCGTGGATCAGGTGGTTGCCGCCGATGGACAGCGCGTCGCCGTCACCGGTGACGACCCACACCGACAGATCCGGCCGCGCGGTCGCGAGCCCGGTGGCGATCGACGGCGCCCGGCCGTGGATCGAGTGCATACCGTAGGTGTTCAGGTAGTACGGGAACCGGGACGAGCACCCGATCCCCGAGATGAACACGATGTTCTCGCGCTTGAGGCCGAGTGTCGGCAGGAACGACTGCACGGCGTTGAGCACGACGTAGTCCCCGCAGCCGGGACACCAGCGGACCTCCTGGTCCGACTTGTAGTCCTTCGCCTTCTGCGGTTCGGTCTCGGTCGGCACAAGGTCCAAGCCGCCGAGGGTGGGGATCCCCAGGTCGATCGCGGTCACTTCGCCCCCTCCGTACTGGTGATGATCTCCGTGAAGACGCCTTGCAGCTCTTCGGCCTTGAAGGGCAGCCCGGCGACCTTCGTGTACGACTTCACGTCGACGAGGTACTTGGCCCGCAGGAGCATCGAAAGCTGGCCGAGGTTCATTTCCGGGACGACGACGGTGTCGTACGAACGGAGTACGTCGCCGAGGTTGCCCGGGAACGGGTTGAGATGGCGCAGATGCGCCTGCGCGATCGGCATGCCGTCCTTGCGGACGCGGCGGCACGCGGCGCCGATGGGCCCGTAGGAGGAGCCCCAGCCGAGCGCCAGCACCCGTGCCTTGCCGCCGCTCGGATCGTCGACGACGAGGTCCGGGACGTCGACGCCGTCGATCTTGGCCTGGCGCAGGCGGACCATCTTGTCGTGGTTGTCGGGGTCGTAGGAGATGTGGCCGGTCTTGTCGGCCTTCTCCAGCCCGCCGATGCGGTGCTGGAGGCCGGCGGCGCCCGGCACCGCCCACGCTCGGGCGAGGGTCTCGGGGTCACGCACATACGGCCAGAATTCCCCGGAACCGTCCTCGGCATTCGGCTCGGTGGCGAATTCCACGCGCAGATCCGGCAGGTCCTCGACATCCGGGATCAGCCACGGCTCGGAGCCGTTCGCGATCGCGCCGTCCGACAGCAGGAACACCGGTGTGCGGTACTTCAGCGCGATCCGGGTGGCCTCCATCGCCGCGTCGAAGCAGTCGGCGGGGGACAGCGGCGCGATGATCGGCACCGGGGATTCGCCGTTGCGGCCGAACATCGCCTGCAGCAGGTCGGCCTGTTCGGTCTTGGTCGGCAGGCCGGTCGACGGGCCGCCGCGCTGGACGTCGACGACGACCAGCGGCAGTTCGGTCATCACCGCGAGACCGATGGCCTCGGACTTCAGCGCGACCCCGGGCCCGGACGTCGAGGTGACGCCCAGCGCGCCGCCGTAGGAGGCGCCGAGCGCGGCGCCGATACCGGCGATCTCGTCCTCGGCCTGGAAGGTGAGGATGCCGTAGTTCTTGTGCTTGGACAGCTCGTGGAGGATGTCCGACGCGGGGGTGATCGGGTACGTGCCCAGCAGGATCTGCAGGCCGGACTGCTGCCCGGCGGCGACCAGCCCGTACGCCAGCGCGGTGTTCCCGGTGATCTGGCGGTACGTGCCCTGGTTCAGTTTCGCGGGCGCGACCTCGTACGTCGTCGCGAACGACTCCGTCGTCTCGCCGTAGTTCCAGCCCGCGCGGAAGGCCAGGATGTTGGCCTCGGCGATGTCGGCCTTCTTCGCGAACTTCTCGCGCAGGAAGCGTTCCGTGCCCTCGGTCGGCCGGTGGTACATCCAGGAGAGCAGCCCGAGCGCGAACATGTTCTTCGCGCGTTCGGCGTCCTTTTTGGACAGTCCGGTCGCTTCGAGCGCGCCTCTGGTCAACGTCGACATGGCCACCCGGTGGACTTGATAGGCCGAAAGGGTGTCGTCGTCGAGGGGATCGTTGTCGTACCCGACCTTGACCAGGTTCCGCTTCGTGAACTCGTCGGTGTTGAGGATGATCGTCCCGCCGGCCGGGACGTCGGCGAGGTTCGCCTTCAGCGCGGCGGGGTTCATGGCGACCAAGACGTCCGGCCGGTCGCCCGGCGTGAGGATGTCGTAGTCGGCGAAGTGCACCTGGAAGCTCGAGACGCCGGGGATGGTGCCCTGCGGCGCGCGGATCTCCGCGGGGAAGTTCGGCATGGTCGACAGGTCGTTGCCGAAGGCGGCCGCTTCGGAGGTGAACCGGTCGCCCGTCAGCTGCATGCCGTCACCGGAGTCACCGGCGAACCGGATGACCACCCGGTCCAGCTTGGCGACCTCGGTCGGCCTGACGGCCGACAAGGAGCCGTTGCCGTTCGCACTCGTGCTCATAGGTCAGGGATTCCCTCTCTCCCGACGTGCGTCGTCCCCGGCCGTGCCGGGGATCGGCGTGCCTCGCCCGGCTGTCGGCCAGGTCACAGGTGCCATGTCCCGAGGTTAGCCCTCGGCACACTTTCCAGGTTGCCGTAAAACGGTCTGGACCTACTCCTGGAGTGTCCTGAGCTCGGCGCTGAGCGGGGATTATCCGGTTTATCTGTTACCGATGGTAACGGTCGGCGATGCGGCTCGATTGTGAGCCGTATCTCCTTCCAGCGTAGTGAAGTCCGGTCGAGGAACGGTCATCGGCCGGTCATCGAGGCCCTGAGCCTGGCCAGCCGTTCGGTGAACGCGGGTGCGGTGAGTGAGGTCAGCTGCGGCGCGATCTCGGCGTCGACGGCGGCCGAATGGTCGGTCAGTCCCGCGGTGTGCCGGAGCGTGCGCTTCGTCGCCAGAAGGACGTCTCGTGGAGCGTCGACGGCGGGTTTCGCCAGTTCACGGGCGGCCTCGATCAGATCTCCTTCGACGAGCCGGAGCGCGAGCCCGCATTCGACAGCGGCTTCGGCGCCGACGACTTCACCGAAGAGCGTCATCGCCGCGGCCTTCTGCGGACCGACGAGCCGCTGGATCATCCACGTCATCCCGCCGCCGGGATGGATGCCCAGATCGAGAAATCTGGCCACGAATTTGGCCTTCGGTCCCACGATGCGGACGTCCGCGGCGAGCGCGAGGTTCAGCCCGGCGCCCACGGCGGCACCGTTGACCGCGGCGATCGTGGGCAGGGAACACCGCGCAACCGAGAGGAATCCGTCGTAGATGGCGCGGAGTCCGTCCTCGCTGGCGCCGGCGAGCGTGTCCAGGTCCGCGCCCGCGCAGAAGGCCGGCGGTGTGCCGGTGATGACCAATGCGTGGACACTTTCGTCGGCTTCGGCGCGCGAAACGGCCTCGGCCAGCTGCGCGGAGAGGTCGAGGGTCAGGGCGTTGCGGGTGGCGGGCGCGTCGATGGTGAGCACGGCGATGCCGTCGTCGTGGCTGGAGCGGATCTGATCGGTCACGGGGACGAGGGTGTCACGCTTCGGGGGTCGGCGGGCGTTCCAGCAGCCGGAAAAGGTTCATGCCTCGGGGGTCGGCGGCCGTTCCAACAGCCGGGAAAGGACGACGGTGGATACCGTGCGGTCTACGATCTCCAGCCCGCGCAGCCGTTCCAGCGCGGTCTCCAGATGGTGGATGTCCGAGGCGCGCAGATGGACGATCGCGTCGGCCGCGCCCGAGACCGTGTACGCCGCGACGACCTCCGGCAACGGCTCCAGCCGGGCGCGGATCCTGGCCGGGGTGATGTTGCCGTTGCAGGTCATCTCGACGAACGCCTCGGTGCCCCAGCCCAGCGCTTCGGGGTCGACGACCGCGGTGAACCCGCGCAGGACCCCGGTTTCGAGCAGTCTGTCGACCCGTCGCTTCACCGCGGGCGCGGACAGGCCGACCACCTTGCCGATGTCGGCGTAGCTGGACCTCGCGTTGGCCATCAGACATGAAACGATTCGCTGGTCGATGGTGTTCACACGCAATGTTTAGCAGGTATGTGCGCAGCGAACAGCGATTGATTGCGGAATTAGGTGAGCCTTACCCTTCGGGTATGCCGGAACTGGAGCAGCAGCCCCGTGTACCCATGACGCGCCGCTACCTCATGTGCCCGCCGCGGTACTTCGCGGTGGACTACGTCATCAACCCGTGGATGGACCCGTCGGTCCCGGTGAGCGTCGACACCGCGACGGCGCAATGGACCGAACTCCGCGACACCTATCGGCGCCTCGGCCACACCGTCGAGGAGATCGAGGCCCAGCCCGGCCTGCCCGACATGGTGTTCGCCGCGAACTCCGGCACCGTCGTCGACGGCCGTGTCCTCGGCTCGCGGTTCCGCGCGCCGCAGCGCACCGCCGAGGCCGAGCACTTCCGCCGCTGGTTCGTCGAGCACGGCTACCGCGACATCACCATGCCCGAGAAGATCAACGAGGCCGAGGGCGATTTCGCGTGGACCGGCAAGGTCCTGCTCGCCGGCACCGGCTTCCGGACCGACCCGGCCGCGCACGCCGAAGCGCAGGAGGTCCTCGGTGTCCCGGTCGTGTCGCTGCGGCTGATCGACCCGAGCTACTACCACCTCGACACCGCGTTGTTCGTGCTCGCCGAGGCCACCGACACCACGTCCGCCCAGATCGCCTACTACGCGGACGCCTTCTCGGCGGGATCGCGGAAGGTGCTGGAGCGGATGTTCCCGGACGCGGTAATCGCGGACCGGGCCGACGCGGAGTGCTTCGGCCTGAACGGGGTGTCCGACGGCCGCAACGTCGTTCTGCCGGTCGAGGCGACCGGATTGGCGGCGCGGCTGACCGAACGCGGCTACGAGGTCCTCTTCGTGGATATTTCCGAGCTCAGGAAGGCGGGCGGCGGCCCGAAGTGCTGCACCCTGGAGATCCGCAAGTAATCCGTTCGGGGACATCTTGCAGGATCGTGTAACTACTCCATTCGCCAATTCGATTAATCGGGGAAAGACACTCGGTCCCGAATGAGGCGCGGATGGTGATCCTGGCGATCGGCGGCGTGGGCAAACCCGTGCGCGCGCTGGATCCTGGCGAGAACGAAACCTGGGTGACGGTCGAACAGTTCGAGCGGGTGCTCGACACGGTGGCCGGACGCGAAGACGTCAGCCTCACCTTCGACGACGGCAACTCCTCGGACGTCGAGATCGCGCTCCCCAGACTGGTGGAGCGCGATCTCACGGCTGAGTTCTTCCCGCTGGCGGGCCGGATCGGGCAGCGGGGTTTCCTCGACGCGGACGGCCTTCGTGAGCTGGTCGAGGCGGGGATGTCGATCGGTTCGCACGGCTGGGAGCATCGAGACTGGCGGCGGCTGGACGACCGGAACGCCCGGCGTGAACTGGAAACCGCGCCGAAACTGCTCGCGGACTTGAGCGGGAAACCCGTGCGCGCGTACGCGCCGCCGTTCGGCGCCTACGACCGGCGGGTGCTCAGCAGGCTCCGGCGTTTCGGCGCGACGAGGGTCTACACGACCGAAGGCGGCGCGGCTTCGCGCGACGGCTGGCTACGGCCTCGGATCGAGGTCCTGCACGACGTCGACCAGGAGTGGATCGACAGTGTGCTCGGTGAGCGGGAGGGCCTGTACCGCCGAGCGGGACGGCTTATGGCGCGGGTCGCCAGGCTTGCCCGATTTTGACCGTTTTCTTTGCGTGGTGGGAAAATAACTCTTGAGCTGAAACGTCGGCGAAGGCATTCTGAGCACCCTCGGTAAAGAAGTTTTATTAACAAAGGGGTGTTCGGTATGCGGAAGCTGCTCCTGTTCTCGGCGATGGTCGTGGTCGCCGGGTCGGCTCCCGCGGCGACGGCCGCCGCATCACCGGAGGCGGCCCCGACCGCGCAGCAGTTGCTGGCGAAGACCACCAGTTGCAAGCAGGTGTCGAACGGCAAGTACAAGACCGATGAGGAAACCGGCCGGACCATCGCGGTCTGCGACGCGGGCGGCGCCGTGTTCTGGAAGGCCGACATGGACGTCGACTGCGACGGGCAGCCGACCGCGCGGTGCAACAAGAACACGGACCCGTGGTTCCAGGACGGCACCGCGTATCCGCGCTCCGACGGTAAGGCGCTGATCGCCGACCAGACGCCCTACGTCGTCGTGCCGAGCATCAGCAGCACGTGGAACTTCGAGAAGGCCGGCCTCAAGGGCGCCGGTTCGTGCGCGGTGATCTACAACGGCAAGGTGCTCTACACCGTCATCGGTGACACCGGTCCGAAGGACATCATCGGCGAAGCGTCCTATGCGGCCGCGAAGGCGCTGGGGATCAACCCGGATCCGAAGAACGGCGGCGTCGACTCGGGCGTGACCTACATCTGCTTCAAGAACTCGAAGGTTTCGCCGATCGAGGACCACGGGAAGTCGACCTCGGTCGGACAGGCCCTGGCGGCGAAGTTCGTTCAGGGATAACGGAAGTCGCCGGCCCCGGGAGCTTTCGCCCCCGGGGCCGACCGGTGCGGTGGATCAGCGCCGGACCACTTGCTGGTGCCAGTCGCCGAACCCGTAGGGCGGGGCGATGACGTGGACATCGGTGTCGCCGACCGCTCGCCACGGCGCGACTGCCCGCAACCGGTAGACACCGACCGCGACGTTCGGGAAGGTCACCCAGCCTTCGGCGTCGGTCCTCGCGAGCGACACGAGTTTCCCGCCATCGGTGCTCAAGGTGGCGGTCACGTTCGGCACCTGCTCGCCGGAGTCCCACTGGCCGTTGCCGTTCTTGTCGGTCCAGAGCCGGCCGCGGGAGTCGGCCCGCTTGCCCGGCACCTTGCCCTCAGCATCGGCGACCGGTCCAGAGAAAGCGGTTTTGCCTTCGACGTAGCACGTCAGGTGGACGTTGCCGAAGTAGCTCGCCTTCTCCGGGACCCTGCCCGTGACCGTGATTTCCAGGCGCTGACCCGCCGCGAGCGCGCCCGCCTGCTTCATCGGGCTGAAGTCGCCCCATTGGGAATCGGCGATCTCGAGATGCTGTCCGTTGCCCATCGGATCGCACCCCACCCACAGGTCGGCGAGCGGCCGGTCGCCGACGTTGGTGAGAACGAGCGTCGCCTTGGCGGTCTCGCCCACGGCGTAGCTCGCCTTGTCGAGACTGCCGCTTGCCTGGAGCACGTCGGTCAGGGGGCGGGTGGCCTTGATTTCGAGTGCGGCCTGCGATCCGCTTCCGTCCACCCGGAGATCACCGATGTACGGGGCGACCCAGTCGCCGGGGACCTTCGAGAAGTAGATACCCGCGCTGGGGGTGACCGGTATGGCGGCGAATTCGAACCGGCCGGCGGAGTCGGTGGTAGTGATCAGTTCGCCGGTCATGCCCACGCCGTTCAAGTGGACCTCGGCCCCGGCCAGGCCCTCTCCGGGAGACGGCATACCGTCCTCGTTCGCGTCGCCGTACAGCTGCCCGGCGACGCGATCGGTCGTACCGGTCGGAACGTGTTCGAGGGTGACGATGGAAGTGTTGTCCCGGTAGTCGACATCGCCGGGCGTGTACACCTCGAATTGGACGGCGGGATCCTCTTTGCTGCCGTACATCGACTTGCCGACCACGCGGTAGGTTCGGGTTTCTCCGGGCGCGAAGGAGGCTCCGGGGCCTTCGTTCGCCAGATCACCCCAAGCTCCCCGGGGAACTGTGAAGTACGGCCCCGAGACCGTGTAGTTGTTCCCCCTGACCTCGGTGGCGGGGACATCGCCGAGGTTGGTGATGGTCACGTCGACCGGGATCTCGTCTCCCGGCAGATAGCGGCCTTGGACGACCGTCGCCGTCACCTTGAGGTTCGGGCCCGGCTCGGCGCTCGCGGGTGTGGCCGTCGCCAGCCCGGCGAGGGTGAAGGCCGCGGTGAGCACGCCGAGCGTGCGCAGCGATGTTCTTCGCATTGGTGTTCCCCAGTCCCGCCTGACGCGCACCCGTCCCATGCGGACGCCCCCAGGCGATCATCGTTGACGGATCGAACCTAAAGTCCGGTTCGGGCGAGTGGCCACCGCGGAACATTCCGGCGTCGCGGCAGGGCAACCGTACGGCGTCCTGGACGTATCCTCGAGGTCTTTCCCGCGATCAGCGGCAGTGCGGACAGGTGTTTTCCCTTGAGTTGGAAGGGGTCCAGCCCTCACGGATGAGGATGGTCCGAACCTCGGCGGCCACCGCGCACGGTGAATCCCTGACGTCACGCCACCCGTAGACGAGCCTTGCCCGTCCGGCCAGTTCCGCGGCGTTGTCGCGGCGACGGTCCCGGAAGGCGACACCCGGTGTCGAGTGCGTCGACCTGCCGTCGAGCCGGACCGTCACGGCGGCGCCCCGTGCGTCGTAGGTGACGTCCTCCCAGAGTGTCTTTCCGTCGACCTCGAAGGGTGTTTGCCGGCTTCCGCGGGGAAGGCCATGAAGATCTTCGACGTCCTCCTTGTAGGCCACTTCGAGTGCTGACATCAGGCCGCCGCCGACGAGGGCGAGGCCGTGCCGGATGGCGGGGCGATAGCGAAACGGTGGCCTGACCAGCACGCACGCCTCCATCGCGGCCACCGAGATCCTGGTCCGGCCGAGCAGGTCGACGATGGTGTTGGTCGCCTGACGCGGTGTCCGTTGAGAAGTGGCCAGGTCGAGGATGGTGTCGGTGACCCTGGCGCGTGGGGGGTCGGTCCCGGCGGCGATATGGGGCAGTGCGCGGGATCTGTGGACTATGACCAAGGGAGCCTGCGAGATCGCGGAGAAGGTGTACGGAACCGTGATTTCGACAGGTCCTTCGATGACCGGCAGAATTTTCCATTCTTCGGCGGCCGTCCGATGGCTCAAGATGGCGTAACCGCTCCCATAGAGCAGCGCGGCGTGGATCTTGGCCGAGCGAGACAAGCCGCCGGTGAATGTCGAGTAAACACGCGGGAGAACCCGCTGCCAGCGTCCGCCCGCGAGGTTCGCCCTGATATCCGACATGGTGTGGCCGTAGGCGTGCAATTGCCGCCGAGAGACGATTCCATGCTGCTCCGCCAGCAGGACCGGCCAGCTCGGGCGTTGTCCGGCCGGGATGGAGTCTTCCGACCAGCGTCTGTGGGTGGGCACCTTCCCACGATCGCCGTCCGGCGACGGTCACGGTGGGCATGAAGCGAATCTGTGGACAAAGCAAGGGGGAGGGGAGGTGGCTGTGGATAATCGGGTCGGGGTGGTCGTGAGTGGTAAGTGTCGTTCTAACGACACTCACCACTCACGACNATTTCTCCGGGCAGGTCGTGCTGGAGATCAACACCCGGCGGTCGCCGAGCGCGGCACTCACCACTCACGACCACCCCGACCCCATCCCTCACCGCAGCCTGAACGCTCACGAGATCGTTACGCGCTTCCTGTAGCGTTTCGCGCCCTGCGGACGATGAGTAATTCCCTTGCCGCACAGGCATTCCGCCAAAAGCAGGCGAATGCCGGACACCGGTAACGAAGCCGGTCCTCCCACCGACCAACGGGCAGCGGAATGCGGCTGGAGGAATTCGTCATGAAGATCAGTGTCTTCGGGCTCGGCTACGTCGGTTGCGTGTCGGCGGCGTGCCTCGCCGGACGCGGGCACGAGGTCGTCGGGGTCGACGTGAACCCGGTGAAGATCGAACTCGTCTCCAGCGGCAAGGCGCCGGTGGTCGAAGAGCGGATCGGGGAACTGACCGCGGAGGTCGTCGCCACGGGCAAGCTGAGAGCGACGACCGACGTCAGACAGGCGATCGCGGACAGCGAAGTCTCCCTGATCTGCGTCGGTACCCCGTCGGCGCCGAACGGCAGCCTGTCGACGGCGTTCCTGGAGCGCGTCGCCGAGGAAATCGGCGAAGCCCTCAAGAACAAGACGCGAAGACACACCGTCGTCTTCCGCAGCACCATGCTCCCCGGCACCTGCCTGGATCTTCTCGTCCCCATCCTCGAAAAGTCGTCCGGCCGCACGGCGGGCGTCGACTTCGGGGTCGCGGTGAACCCCGAGTTCCTGCGCGAGGGGAGTAGCGTCAAGGACTTCTTCGACCCGCCCAAGACCGTCATCGGCGAGCTCGACGCGGCGAGCGGCGACGTCGTCGCGGCGCTGTACGAAGGCCTTCCCGGCGAGGTCTTCCGCGTCCCGATCCCGGTCGCCGAGATGACGAAGTACGCCGACAATTCCTTCCACGGCCTCAAGATCGGCTTCGCGAACGAACTCGGCGCCATCTGCCGCGCGCTGGGGCTCGACTCCCATCAGGTGATCGACGTCTTCCTCGCCGACCGCAAGCTCAACATCAGCCCCGCCTACCTTCGCCCCGGGTTCGCTTTCGGCGGCTCGTGCCTCCCCAAGGATCTACGCGGCCTGGTCTACGCCGCGCACCGCGCGGACGTCTCCGTCCCGATCCTGTCGCACGTGCTGCCCTCCAACGACGAACACCTCCAGCGCGCCTTCGAGCTGGTCGCGCGCACCGGGAAACGCAAGGTCGGACTGTTCGGCCTGTCGTTCAAACCCGGCACCGACGATCTGCGCGAGAGCCCGCTCGTCGAACTCGCCGAGCGCCTGCTCGGCAAGGGATACGACCTCCGCATCTACGACGCCAACGTCAGCCTTTCGCGGCTGATCGGCGCGAACCGCGAGTACATCGAGGGCAGGTTGCCGCATCTCGGCCAGCTGCTCGCCGGCTCCATCGGCGAGGTCGTCGACCACGCCGAAGTCTGCCTCATCGGCTGCACCGACCCGGAGGTCCTCGCGGCCCTCCCGGCGGGCGGTGGCCACACCATCGTCGATCTCGTCCGCGTACCCGACGCCGACCGTCGCCGGGCTGAAGAGGGATATGTCGGTCTTGCCTGGTAAAGCTCTCATCCTCGTCGAGAACCTGTCCGTCCCCTTCGATCGCCGCGTCTGGCAGGAGTGCCAGACGCTTCGCGACGCCGGCTGGGAAGTCCACGTCATCTGTCCACAAGGGACGAAGCGGGACACCGAAGCCGAAGCCACCATCGACGGCGTCCACATCCTGCGGTACCCGCTGAAGGCCGCCACCGGTGGTCCGGCCGGGTACGTCCAGGAGTACGGCTCCGCGCTGTGGCACACGCTGCGGCTCGCCCGCAAGGTCGGCCGGGTCGACGTCGTGCACGCCTGCAACCCGCCGGACCTGCTGTTCCTCGTCGCGCTGTACCTCAAGCGCCAGGGCGCGAAGTTCATCTTCGACCAGCACGACCTCTGCCCCGAGCTGTACCTCTCGCGCTTCGACCGCGGCGAGGACTTCCTGTACCGCGCGGTCTGCGCGCTGGAGCGCCGCACGTACAAGACGGCCGACGTCGTCATCGCGACCAACGAGAGCTACAAGGACGTCGCCGTCAAGCGCGGCGGTAAGTCGCCGGACGACGTCTTCGTCGTGCGCAGCGCGCCCGTGGTCGAGCGGTTCCATCAGGTCCCGGTCGAGCCCGAGCTGAAGAAGGACAAGCCGCATCTGCTGGCGTACCTCGGCGTGATGGGCCCGCAGGACGGTGTCGACTACGCCTTGCGCGCGCTCGCGTCGTTGCGTGACGAGGTCGGCCGCACCGATTGGCACGCCGTGTTCATCGGCTCCGGCGACGCTTTCGACGCCATGGTGGCGTTGTCCAAGGAACTGAAGCTCGACGACCAGGTCGAGTTCACCGGCCGGATCCCCGACGCCGACCTTTTGCGCTATCTGTCAGCGGCCGACGTCTGTCTTTCGCCGGATCCCTTGAACCCGCTCAACGACGTGTCGACCATGAACAAGATCATGGAGTACATGGCGATGAGCCGTCCGATCGTTTCCTTCGAGTTGCGGGAGGCCAGGGTTTCGGCCGGAGAGGCCGCCCTTTACGCCCCGGCGAACGACGAGCCGGAGTTCGCGAAGCTGATCGCGCATCTGCTCGACTCGCCGGACCAGCGGGCCGCGATGGGTGAGCTGGGACGGGCGCGCGTCGCCGGTCCGCTGTCGTGGGAGAACTCCCAGAAAGCCCTGCTCGCGGCCTATGCGGCCGCGGTCCGGTGATCGACTTCCCGGTCGCGTTTTGAACAAGAGTCGGGCAACCCTGTAACCAACGCGGTGGCCGGTCCGACGGGATTCATACACACCCCACGCACCGGACGGAGATCCCGGCTTTGACTGACGACACGGTGCGCCTGTCCATGATCGGACAGGTTCTGCGCGGGAGGTGGCGGACCCTCGTGGTCCTCGCCCTCCTCGGCGCCCTGGTCGGCGCGGGATCGTCGCTGATCCTTTCCCCCGGCTACCGGACGACGTCCAGCGTGCTGCTGCAGGGCCCGCGCGAGGCGGACGAACTGCTCACCCAGGCCGAGGTGGCGACCAGTTCGGTCGTGCTCGACCGGGCCGCCGCCGGACTCGGTGACGGCGAGACCGGCGCCGATCTGCGGGACAAGGTGGCCACGTCGGTCGCACAGGGCAATGTCATCACCATCGAGGCCACCGGTGACACCGCCGAACAGACGCAGCGGATGGCCGACCGGATCGCGAGCGAGTTCGTGAAGTACTCGACGCAGATCATCGCCGGTTCCGGCGACGCGGCGGTCCAGCAGGCGCAGGAACGCCGCGAGACACTGCGGCAGCAAGTCGTGCAGACCAACCAGCGCATCAGCGAACTCTCCGCGAAGGTCAACGAAGGCAAGACGACCGTCGAGAGCGTCCAGCTCCGCACCGAACTGCAGGGCCTGCGCTCGTCGATCGAGTCGGCGATGTCCAGTTTGAACGCCGCCGACACCGCCAGTGGCCTCGGCAACATGGTCGTCCTCGGCTCGGCCGAGCTGCCGTCCTCGGCGGCCGCGCCCACGTGGGCGCAACTCGCGCTCGGCGGCACGGCGCTGTTCTTCCTCATCGGCCTGTTCGGCCACCTCTTCACCGCCCGCACCGACCGGCGGCTGCGGGACCAGGAGGAGATCGCCGCGGCGATCGGCGCTCCGGTGCTGGCCACCTTCGACGCCGTGGAGCGGCCGTCCGACGGCACCACCTTGCGGGCCAAGCTCCTCCGTGACGACAGGCCGTGGAACGTCCCGCGGGTCGACGTCTTCGCCGACGAGATCGACTCCGACGTCTTGTACCAGCGCCTGATCTCCCGGTTGCCGCACCGGCGGCTGCTCGTGGTCGCCGCGCACGGCGATACCGCCGGGCTGGCGGCCGCCGAACGGCTCGCCGCTCTCGCCGGCCGATGGTTCACCGTCGTGACGGTTTCCCCGGCGCGGCCCGTCGTCGCGGACACCGACGCGGAAGGAGTCCTCGTCGTGGCGAGTGTCGGCTCCCGGTCCGCGTGGGAGCTGGTCGGGATCGCCGAAGCCATCGCCGACGCCGGTCTCGCCACGGTGGGCACCGTGCTGATCCGCCCGGTCCGGCCGACCCGCACCCGCCCCGGTACGCCCACCCCGTCCGACCACGAAGCACTGGCAGGTACCGCGTGACCAGCGCCGAAAAACCGAAGTCCGAGCCGCTCATCGACCTGCAGCGGCTGGTCGTCTCGGTACGCAGACGACGTCGCCTGTGGGTGGCCACCGCCCTGCTGGGGCTGATCGCCGGCGGGCTGGTCGCGATGCTCCTGCCGCCGCCGCCCACCGCGGTCGCACAGATCCTCGTGATCCACCCCGACGACTCGCCGACCGACAGCGGAACGCTGATGCGGACCGACGTCGCCGTGCTCCAGACGACGAAGATCGCCACCGAGGCGCTCAAGAAGCTGAACAGCACCCAGGCGCCGGAGGAGTTCCTGAAGGATTACGAAGGGCTGGGCCTGACGAACAACGTCCTCCAGCTGACGGTCAAGGGCAAGACCGAGGACGAGGCACTGGCCCGCGCGCAGGCGATTTCCGACGCCTTCATCACCGAGTACGTCGGCCGCAACCAGGCTGCCGCGGCGGCGCAGCAGAAGGCCCTGCTCGACCAGCGCAACCAGGCCCAGGAGGAGCTCACCCCGATCGAAGCGTCGATCATCGCCGAAGAGGCCAAGGGCCGGAACGCCAACCCCGCGCAGCTGGAGCGGTTGTACTCGCGCCGCGCGGAGCTGACGTCCAAGATCTCCGACTACGACGGCCGAGCGCAGGAGGCGGGCATCGGTACGCCGAAGGTCGCCGCCGGGACGCAGATCGTGGACGCGCCGCGGATCCCGCCGCGTTCGCTGCTCAAGACCCTCGCCACCGACGCCGGGATCGGCTTGGCGCTGGGATTGCTCGCCGGGCTCGGGCTCGCGGCCGTCACGAGCGTGGTGAAGGACCGGCCGGTCCTGCGCCGCGAGATCTCGCAGCACCTCGGCGCCTCTGTGATCGCGCAGCTGCCCAAACCACCGCGTTTCCTGCGGCGCTCTCGCGCGGCGACCCGGCGGCAGCGGGTCGCGACGACACTGGTCCGCGCCGTTCGGCGGGAAAACGGTTCGGTGTCGCTGCTCGACCTCGGCGCCCGCCAGGTCACCGCCGCGCTCGCCGTCGACATGGCGCGCGAGCTGGCCGGGAAGGGGCCGGTCTCGCTCGTCGACGACCTGCCGAAGACGAACCTCCGCGAGCTGACAGGCGAAAGCCCGATCCAGGTGCTGGACCGCGGCGACGTCCCGCTGGCCGCGGCGGAGAGGCGCATCGGTGTCGGCTCGATCGAGCCCGGCACGGCGTGGACCGACCTCGAGTTCCTCGGCGAGGAGACGATCCTCGTCGTGCGCGCCGGGCACGCGAACACCGAATGGCTGCATACCGTCGCCCGCCAGCTGGCCGATCGGCGGATCCCGATCATCGGCGTCGTCGTGGTGGACCCGGATCCGCGCGACCACACCGACGGGACGCTGTGGGACGGTCTGCACACGGCGTTGCGCGGTCGCGCCGGTGCCGTGCCGGAGCCGCTGCCCGTCCCCGCGCGGACGGTGGCGCCCGCGCGCCCGGGCGCGCCGGAACGGCAGATGCCGCGGCCCGCGCCCAAGCCGGTCGAGATGTTCCCCGAGGACGTCCCGGTGCGGCGTCTCTCGACGGTGGCGCCGGTCGAGACGGCCGCCGAAAGCCCCGTCGAGCGGGTGCTGGAGCCGTCGAGGGAGAAGAAGGGCGCGCGACGCCATCCGCCGACGCCGTACCGGCGGTCCGAGGACCTCGACAACGCCGATCAGCCGACCAAACGATTCTCGCCTGTGTCACCGGATAACGCCGAAGCCTTGTAAGGGGAGCGAAAGCAGATGTGCGGCATCGCAGGGGCTTACTTCTGGCCGGACGGGGGGCCGCTCACCGATCGGCTCACCAAGACACTCGCCCACCGGGGACCCGACGGTTCCGGCAGGTACGACCATCGTGCCGGGGATGGCGAAGTCCACTTGGGACACCGGCGGCTGTCGATCGTCGACCTGACCGAGACCGGCGCGCAGCCGATGGTCAAGGACGGGCTCGCGCTGACCTACAACGGCGAGCTGTACAACGCGCCGGAGCTGCGGAAGGAACTCGAAGCCGCCGGTGTGCGCTTCCGGGGGACGTCCGACACCGAGGTCCTGCTGGAAGCCTGGCGCGCGTGGGGCACCGTGGGTTTGCACCGGTTGCGCGGAATGTTCGCGTTCGGCGTCTTCGACGAGCGGTCCGGCGAGCTGGTGCTGGTCCGCGACCAGCTGGGGATCAAGCCGCTCTTCCTGGTGCGCCGCGGCAAGGGGGTCGCCTTCGCGTCCGAGCTGAAGGCACTGGCCGCCGAACTGGGCGGCTCGCTGACCGTCGACGACACCGCGCTCGTCGCTTCCCTGCTCTACTACTGGGTCCCGGACGGCCGCTGCGCGTTCAAGGAGGCCGAGAAGCTGCCGCCGGGCAGCTGGGCGCGGTTCCGGCCGAACGGCGACGTCGAACGCGGCACCTTCTGGTCGCTGCGCCAGGTCGCCGAAGAGGGGGCCGCGTATGAGGGGGAGTTCGACCTCAATGCCGTCATCGAGGACTCCACGCGCAAGCACCTGATCGCGGACGTGCCGGTCGCGACGTTCCTCTCCGGCGGGCTCGACTCCAGCTACCTGACCGCGCTCGCCGCGCGCGAGCGGCCGGGGATCTCCGCGTACACCATCGGTTTCCGGGCCGAGGACGCGAAGTTCGAAGCGATGCCGGACGACCTGATGTACGCGAAGAAGGTCGCCGCGAAGTTCGGTGTCGACCTGCACGAGATCGAGATCGCGCCGCAGGTGCTCGATCTGTTGCCGCGGATGACGTACCACCTCGACGAGCCGATCGGTGACCCGGCGGCGATCAACAGCTACCTGATCTGCGCCGCCGCTCGCGAGGCAGGCGTCAAGGTGATGCTCTCGGGCATGGGCGCCGACGAGCTGTTCGCCGGGTATCGCAAGCATCTGGCGAACAAGATCGCCGTTCAGTACCAGCGGATTCCCGGCCTCGTCCGTCGCCCGGTGGAGTCCCTTGTGGACAGACTGCCGGTGGCGACGTCGAAACGGGGATTCCGGTCGGTCCGCTTCGCCAAGCGGTTCCTCTCGTTCGCGGAGCTGCCCGAGGAGACCGCGTTCCGGCGCAGCTACACGATGTACGACCAGGCCGAACTCACCGGTCTGCTGAACCCGGACCTCGCCGTCGCCGTCGACGACGTGATCACCGAGCACGCGGACACCTACCACGACAACACGTTGTCGGACTTCGTGAACCGCATGTGCCTCGCCGATTCCCGGCTCTTCCTGCCGGGGCTCAACCTCGCCTACACCGACCGGTCCAGTATGGCGGCGTCGGCCGAGGTGCGGACGCCGTTCGTCGACATCGAGGTCGTGAAGGCCGCGTTTCGGATCCCCGGTGACCGGAAGATCGTGAAGCGCCAAGGGAAGATGGCGCTGAAGGAAGCGGCGCTGTCGATCCTTCCCGCCGAGATCGTGCACCGGTCGAAGGGCCTGTTCAGCGCGCCGCTGCGGGCCTGGATGAGCCGCGACCTCGCGCCGTTGGTGCGCGAGGTGACGAACGAAGGTGAATTGGTGAAGGCCGGGTTCCTCCGTCGTGAGGCCCTGCGGAAGCTCGTCGACGAAGACGCGTCCGGTCAGCAGGACCGATCCAAGCATCTCTGGCACATCTTGACCCTCGAGTACTGGTATCGCGGCGCCGTCACAGCTTGGTCCAGCGGGTCGTGAGTGGCGATTCGGGTTAGAAGCCGAATCGCCAGATCGGA
>NZ_CP150484.1:8932600-8942401 GCF_037997115.1 Amycolatopsis coloradensis | reverse complement strand
TCGGGTTAGAAGCCGAATCGCCACTCACGACCGACTGGACCCACGCTCGACCGCCACCCTGATCGCTGAGGAGCGACGTGAAGCAGGTAGTGCAGAACTACAAGAGCGGGGAGCTGGCGCTCCTCGACGTCGAAGTGCCCGCGTGCAAACCGGGGGGTGTGCTGGTCCGCACCGCCTATTCGCTGATCTCCACCGGCACCGAGATGATGAAGGTGTCCGAGGCGAGCCTTTCGCTGGTGGGCAAGGCGAAGGCCCGGCCGGATCAGGTCGCGAAGGTGATGCAGAGCGTCGCGACGAACGGGCTCGGCGCCACGTACCGCAAGGCGATGAACAAACTCGACTCGTACACGCCACTGGGGTACTCGCTGTGCGGCGTCGTCGAGGAGGTCGGCGCGGGCATCGACGACGTCGCCGTCGGGGATTACGTGGCGTGCGCGGGGAACGAGCACGCGCTGCACGCGGAGCTGAACTGGGTGCCCAAGAACCTGTACTCCAAGGTGCCCGACGGCGTCGACCCTCGGCACGCCGCGTTCGGCACGGTCGGCTCGATCGCGATGCAGGGGGTCCGCCAGGGCGAACCGCAGATCGGTGACATCGCGCTGGTCATCGGGCTCGGCCTGATCGGCCAGTTGGTCGTGCAGCTGCTGGTCGCCTCCGGGGTCCGTGTGGTCGGTGTCGACCCGGACCCGGCGCGCTGCGAGCTCGCCGAACGACTCGGGGCGCTGAAATGCGGTGATCCCGGGTCGGGCGTCATCGACACCGCGGTCGCGGAGATCAGCTCCGGGCACGGCGTCGACCAGGTGTACCTCGCCGCGGGCGGCAGCACGAACGAGCCGGTGGAGCTGGCCGCGAAGCTGGCCCGCGACCGCGGCCGGGTGATCGACATCGGCAAGTGCTCGCTGAATCTGCCGTGGAACGCCTACTACGAGAAGGAACTCGACGTCCGGTTCTCCCGTTCGTACGGCCCCGGTCGCTACGACCCGGAGTACGAACTCGAAGGCCGCGACTACCCGATCGGCCAGGTCCGCTGGACCGAGCGCCGCAATCTCGAATGCGTCGTCGACCTGATGGGCAGCGGCCGTCTCGACGTCGAGCCGCTGATCTCGCATGTCTCGGCCTTCTCCGACGCCGTCGAGACGTACCGGAAGCTCAACGAGGGCGAGCTCAAGGCCGTCGCGGTGCTGTTCGAGTACGAGAAGCGCGCCGCTACCACCACCGAGCACGTCACCTCGGTCGCCCTCCCGAAGACGGTGACTTCGCGCGCGGTGCCGAAGCCCGACAGCCTGCGGATCGGTTTCATCGGCGCCGGCAACTACGCGTCCTCGATGCTTCTCCCGCATCTCGTGGAGATGGAGTACCTCGACCTCTTCGAAGTCGTCACCACGTCCGCGCTCTCGGGCGCGAACGCCAAGCGCAAGTTCGGCTTCGCCCGCGCCTCCACCGACGTCGACGCGATGCTCGAAGACTCCTCGATCGACGCCGTGTTCATCGTGACCAGGCACAGCTCGCACGCCGAGCTGACCAGGAGGGCGCTGCTCGCGGGCAAGGCGGTCTTCGTCGAGAAGCCGCTCGCGCTGTCGGAGAAGGAACTCGAGGTCGTGCTCGGCGCGATCGAGGAATCCGGCAACGACCGGCTGCAGGTCGGCTTCAACCGCCGGTTCGCCCCGCTGCTGAACGAGTCGGTGCGCCAGTTCGGCCCGCGGATCGGCCCGGCTTCCGTGCGCTACCTGGTCAACGCCGGGCAGCTCGACGCGACCAGCTGGTACAACCAGGCCGACAGTGAGGGCTCGCGGTTCGCCGGCGAGGGCGGGCATTTCATCGACACGGTCAGCTGGCTGCTGGGCTCCGACCCGGTCTCCGTCTACGCCACCGCGACGCCCGGGCACCAGGACCTCCAGATCCTGCTGCGCTATCCGGACGGCTCGACGGCGTCGATCGCGTACACCACCAACGGTTCGTCGGCGTTCCCCAAGGAAACGATCGATCTCACCGCCGACGGCAAGGTGCTGAAATTCGACGACTTCGCGCGCGCGTCGGTGTTCGGCCGCAAGAAGTGGGCCAGCTCCCGCATCCCCAAGGGCCGGGACAAGGGGCAGGCCGCCGAACTCGAAGCGTTCGTCGACGCGCTGACCACCGGTGTCGCGATGCCGGTCTCGGTCGAGTCGCTCGTTTCGACGACGCTGGCCACGCTCGCGGTCAACCGCAGCCTGGAGACCGGCGCCGTGGTGCGGATCGGCACGGAGGGACTCGGCTGATGGATCCGTCCTGGTATCTGCGAAGACTGTCGCGGATGGGGCCCGCCGAGATCGCCGGCCGGGTCACCGACGTCGTGCGCAAACGCCAGTGGCGCGGGGTCGCGGGGGAGAAGCCCGCCTGGCTGCCGGATCGCCGGTTCGTGACGGTGCCCGGTGAAGACGTCCTCGCCGCCGTTTCGGGTGAAGCAGTGAAGGATCTGCTCGTCACCGCCGACCGGCTGATGGACGGGCGCGCGGAGTACTTCGGCGTCGAGCGGGACGACCTCGTCGCCCCGGACTGGTCGTACGACCCGAAGACCGGCCGCCGCGCACCGTCCGATGTGTACTCCTTCGACATCCCGTACCGGAACGAGGACGCCGTCGGCGACATCAAGCAGATCTGGGAGCCGTCGCGGCACCAGCACCTCACCGTGCTGGCCGCCGCGTACGCCCTGACCGGTGAGGACCGGTACGCCGAGCGCGTCGCCGCGCACCTGAAGTCGTGGTGGGCGGCCAATCCGCCGATGCGCGGGGTGCACTGGGTCAGCGGGATCGAACTCGGTATCCGGCTGCTGTCGTGGGTGTGGGTCCGGCGCCTGCTCGACGGCTGGGCGCAGGCGCCGTCGCTATTCGAGGACAACCCCGTGGCCCTCGGCCAGATCTGGCACCACCAGCGCTGGCTGGCGGCGTTCCCGAGCCGGGGTTCGTCGGCGAACAACCACGTGATCGCCGAGGACGCGGGACAGCTCGCCGCGGCCTGTGCGTTCGCCTGGTTCCCGGAATCCGCCGCATGGCGGGACACGGCGCTCGCGTCGCTCGACAAGATGTTGCGGCACAACACCTTCGACTCCGGTCTGAACCGGGAACTCGCCACCGAGTACCACGGGCTCGTCCTGGAACTGGGCCTCGCCGGGGCGCTGGAGGCGAAGGCCGCCGGGGTCGCGGTGCCCGAGTCGACCTGGCTCGTGCTGCTTCGGATGACCGACGCTCTGGCGTCCATTGTGGACAACCGGCTGCGCCCGCCGAGGCAGGGTGACGCGGACGATGGTTTCGGCCTCATCGTCGACGGTGAGGACACCGGTCGCTGGACCTCGCTGCTCGACACCGGGTCCGTCCTTTTCGGACGGTTGGACTGGTGGCCGGAGACCCCGGGCGGGGACATCCGCACGCAGCTCTTCTCCGCGCTGGCCAAGGACATCCGGGTCGGCGCGCGGCGTCCGGTGCGGCGGCGGGACGACTTCGCCGACGCCGGGATGACCATCCTGCGGGACGGCGGGATCTGGTGCCGCTGTGACGGCGGGCCGCACGGCTTCCTGTCCATCGCCGCCCACGCCCACGCGGACGCGCTCTCGGTGGAGGTCCGGCACGACGGCGTCGACATCCTCGCCGACCCCGGGACCTACTGCTACCACGGCGAACCGAAGTGGCGGTCGTACTTCCGGTCCACGGCCGGGCACAACACGCTCGAACTCTCCCGCGCCGACCAGTCGGTCTCCGGCGGTCCGTTCCTGTGGACGAAACACGCCGTCACCACCGTGATCGCCGCGGGAACGCCGTCGCGCTGGAGCGCGGAGCACGACGGCTACGCGCCGTCCGTCCACCGGCGTTCGGTGGAGCTGGAAGGCACTGGACTGCGGATTCTCGACGAGGTCCGCGGTGGCGAGGCACAGCACTGCCGTCTCGCGTTCCACTTCGGGCCTCTGGTCGAGGTCTCGCTTTCCGGCGGGACGGCGACACTGTCCTGGACCGTCGACGGCGAGGCCCGTACGGCTTCGTTCGAGCTGCCGCCGGAGCTGGGCTGGTCGGCGCATCGCGGCGAGACCACCCCGCCGATGGGCTGGTACTCGGCCGGATTCGGCCGTCGCGAGCCGTCGTGGACCCTGCTCGGCAGCGGAACCGCCGTCGACGGAGCCACGTTCACCAGTGTGCTCACCTTCGAACCCGGTAACGAGGATCCCCCATTGTGATCGCACGACCGCACCGCCTACGCCGGGCAGCGCTTCTGGTGCTGCTCGGCTCGCTGACGCTCACCGCCTGCACCACCCCGGCCGAAGAGCTTGGACCGGATCCGGCCAAGGCGCCGTCCGGTGCGCTCGCGCAGGTGTGCGACAAGCTGCCGGAGGGTCCGGCGGAAGCGCCGGCGGGGGCGGTGAAGATCGACCCGGCGGTGCCGGGCGACCTCGCGGCGAAGACGCGGTCGAGTCCGGCCGGGACGACGTTCTGGCTGGAACCGGGGACGCACAAACTCGGCGACGACCGCTACGACCAGGTCAATCCGAAGCCGGGAAACGTCTACGTGGGTGGTCCGAAGGCTGTCCTCGACGGCCGGAAGATCAACCAGTACGCCTTCGCGGGGGACGCCGCCGACGTCAAGATCCGGAATCTGACCGTGCAGGGCTTCGCCGCGCCGCACGACGAAGGCGTGGTCAACCACGATTCGGCCGACGGATGGGTCATCGAGCACAGCGCCGTCCAGGACAACGACGGCGCGGCGCTGATGGCGGGTGCGCGGCAGCAGGTCCGGGGCAACTGCCTGCGGCGCAACGGCCAGTACGGGATGAACGCCTACGCGCAGGACGGTGGCATCACCGGTCTCGTCGTCGAGGGCAACGAGATCACCGGCAACAACACCGGCGACTGGGAAAGCAAGATCGACGGCTGTGGCTGCTCCGGAGGAATCAAGTTCTGGGCGGTCGACGGCGCCGACATCGTCGGCAATTGGGTGCACGACAACCGCGGCGTCGGGCTGTGGGCCGACACGAACAACAACGACTTCCGCGTCGCGGGCAACGTCATCGAGAACAACGACGGCTCCGCGCTGATGTACGAAACCAGCTACAACGCCGTGATCAGCGGCAACACCATCCGCCGCAACAACCGGGTGGACGGCAAGCGCTACATCGACCGCGGCGACAGCTTCCCGGTGGCGTCGATCTACGTGTCCGAATCCGGCGGCGAGCCGAGGGTGAAGGCGCGCACGGACAAGCTGGAGATCTCCGGGAACACGTTCGAGAACAACTGGAACGGCGTCACCCTGTGGGAGAACTCCGACCGGTTCTGCAACAGTCCGGCCAACACCTCGTCCGGCTCCTGCACGCGGCTGGTGCCCGAGCAGGCGAAATGCGCGCTGCCCGGGATCGCGGGCGGGCCGCTGAACGGCGACTGCCGCTGGAAGACCCAGCGCGTCGAGATCCACCACAACCGGTTCGTGCTCGACCCGGCCGTCGCCGGCTGCGAAGAGAGCTGCGCACGGATGGCGATGCTCGCGAACTTCGGCACGTTCCCGGACTGGTCGCCGTACAAGGGCGAGGTCGTCCAGCAGGCGATCACCTTCGACCAGGGCAACCGCCTCTACGACAACGTCTACTCCGGGCCGTGGAACTTCGTGGCGTTCGAACCGAGCCGGGTCCTGGGCTTCGGTGAATGGCAGGGCGCGCCCTACAAACAGGACCAGGGCAGCAAACTCACCCGTGCGGGAGGTGGCTGACATGCTCGATCCCGCGGTCCGGGCCGAACCGTCGATCCGCACGGGGATGCCCAAGGCGGTCGGCGTCGCCTGGACACTGTTGATCATCAACACCTTGGGCTCGACAGGGGCGAAGACGCTCATCCCGTTGCCGCGTTCGGTCAGCCAGCTGATCACCATGGGCGCGCTGGGCGCCGCGTTCGTGATCGCGCTCGCCCTGAACGCCCGGCTGCGGATCAGGCCGAGCGCCTATCTCTTCCTGCTCACCCTGCTGCTGGTGCTGAGCGTGGTCTCCAGCCTGAACCTGGAAGGCGGGTTCGGCGCGCTGTTCCGCTGCTTCCGGTTCGCCCTCTTCCTCAGCACCCTGTGGCTGCTGACACGGTGGTGGAACGGCGGTCTCGACCTCGTTCGCACGCATATCCGCGCCTACGGCGTGGTGCTGGTGACGGTGGTGATCGGGCTCGCGCTCGGCCCGGGTAACGCGATGCCGTTCGAGTACGGCGGACGGCTCACCGGAACGCTGTGGCCGCTGACCCCGCCGCAGGTCGGCCAGTACGCGGCCGTCGTCATCGGCCTGACGACGCTGTTGTGGCTCGGCGGGAAACTGGAGCGGAAGCACGCGCTGGTCGTCATCGTCCCGGCGTTCGGGATCCTGCTGCTGACCCACACCCGCACCGCGATGCTCGGCCTGGTGGCCGGGACCGTGGTGGCGTTGATGTCGCAGTGGATGTCCAGCGCTCGCGCGCGCAAGGTGTTCACCTGGCTGGTACTCGTCGGGGTGTTCTGCGCGGTGGCGCTGAGCGGGCTCCTCCAGACCTGGTTCCTGCGGGGACAGTCCGAGGAGAACTTCTCCAGCCTCACCGGCCGCGCGAAGGTGTGGGACGCGCTGCTCGACGCGCCGCGGACAACGCTCGAATACCTGTTCGGTGTCGGGCTGACCGACAAGTCCTACGACGGGCTTCCGATCGACAGCAGCTGGCTCGCCGTCTACCACGAGCAGGGCTACGTCGGGATCGCGATCGTGGCGGCGTTCCTGCTCGTGCTGGTGGTGGTCGCGGTGCTGCGGCCGCCGTCGCCCGCCAGGGCTTGCGCGATCTTCCTGATCACCTACTGTCTTTCCGCCTCCTACACCGAGGCGGGCCTCGGCGACGCGTCGCCGTACCTGCTGCACTTGGCGCTGGCCGCGTCGCTGCTGGTGCGTGTGCCCGCCGAAGAACCCGAGTTCGTCAAGGAGCCCGTGTGAAGGTTCTCGTGATCCACAATCGGTACCGATCCGAGCAGCCGAGTGGCGAGAACAACGTCGTCGACCAGGAGACCGCGTTGCTGGCCGAGGCCGGGCACGAGGTCGGCCTGTTCGAGCGGCGCAGCGACGACATCGCCGAGATGTCGCTGCCGCGCAAGGCCGTCGTCCCGCTGCGGGTGCCGTGGAACCGGGCCGTGCGCGCGGAACTGGCGCGGCGACTGGCCGACGATCGGCCGGATGTCGTCCACGTCCACAACACGTTCCCGCTGCTGTCACCCTCCGTGCTGGCCGCGTGTGCCGACGCCGGGGTCCCGACGGTCGCGACCGTGCACAACTACACCCTGATCTGCCCGCCCGGGACGCTGTACCGCGAGGGCTACATCTGCACCGACTGCGTGGGACGCAAGCCGATCCCGGCGGTGCGGCACGGGTGCTACCGTGGTTCGGGGCCGGCCACCGTGCCGATGGCGGCGAGCATGATGCTGAACCGGAACCGCTGGTGGACCGGGGTTTCGCGGTTCTTCTGCATCTCGAAGGCCCAGCGCGAGATCCTGATCGCCGCCGGGATGCCCGCCGAACGGCTCGCGGTGAAGTACAACTACGTCACCGACCCTGGCAAGACGCGCAAGGGCGCGGGGGAGCATCTGCTGTTCCTCGGCCGGATCACCGAGGAAAAAGGCATCGGTCTGCTGATGAAGGCGTGGGATCGGTTCGTCGCGGCGGGTGGCCCGGTGCCGCCGCTGGTGATCGCCGGCACCGGCCCGATGCAGGACGAGGTCGCGCGCTGGGCCCACGGCCGAGACGATGTCCGCTACGTCGGGCTTCAGTCCAAAGCGGAGTGTCAAGACCTCATCGTCCGCTCGAACGCCGTCATCGCCCCGTCCGAATGGCTGGAGGCGTTCGGACTCGTCGTGGTCGAGGCGATGGCCGCCGGTGTCCCCACCGTCGCCGCGGCCCACGGCGCCTTCCGCGAACTCGTCGAAGACGGCGTCACCGGCCTGCTGCACGAACCCGGGGACGCCGAATCGCTCGCGGCGCGGCTACGGGAGATCGTCGGCGACGCCGAACGGAACCAGGAAATGGGCTGGGCGGCACGGCTGGTGTACGAACAGGAGTTCACCCCGAAGGTCGGCCTCGAACGGCTCGTCGGCGGCTATCAGGCTGCGATCGACGCGTGATCACCGGTCCGCCCGCGCTCCCGCCGCGGGCGCGGATCCCACTCTGGACGCTGGGCGCCTTCGGCTTCGTCGTCGCCCTCGTCCTCGGCCTCCGCTACGCCGGGACTTCCCACACCGCCGGCCTCGACGCCCTGGTGTTGCCGGTGGTCGACCGAGTGCAAGGCCCGCTCTGGTACGTGGCGACCGCCATCGACTTCGCGGGAGAACCGGTGGGCGCGATCGTCGTGATGGCGCTGTTCGGCTGGGTGTGCGTGCGGCACCGGCGGCCGCGGACGGCGATCCTGCTGGTGGCCGCCTCCGGGGTGACGGTGGCGCTGACCACCGGCCTGAAACCCCTGACCGGCAGGCTGATCCACGGCGAATTCCTCTCCTACCCGAGCGGTCACACGGCTTTCGCGGTCACCGTGGCCGCTGTCGTCGCGCTGTTGGTGATCGATGTGCGGGGTCTTGGAACTGCCGGCGGCGCTTTGGTGCTGGTGGGGTTGGTCGCGTTCTCGGGGCTCGCGATGGGGTGGGCGGAGGTGGCGTTGGGGGCGCACTATCCGACGGACACCTTCGGAGGGTTCGGGGTCGCTGTCGCGGTGGTGCCGGTGGTGGCGTGGGCGGTGGACCGGTTCACGCGGCGTGCTTGAGCACGACGTTCGGCCGCGGCCGGGCCTGCGCCGTCCGGAACGCGGCTTCCAGTTCGCGCTGGACCACCTCCGGCTCCGTGCGCAGGCGGGACGGCAGCGTCTGGAGCACGACGATCCCCGCGGCGACATAACGGGCGTTGCGCGCGACGGTGGCGCGATGGCCGTAGAGGCCGGCGTGGTGGCGGTGGGAATCTATCTCCCAGGCGAAGGCGATCTCGTCGCACCAGAAGTCCGGCGTGGCGATGTGGTTCCCGTGCGCGTCGAAGATCGGGACGTTCCAATGGCCAGGCGGGAGACCGGATCTTCGCCAGAGGCGCCATGCGTCGGCCTCGGCGACGGACCTCGCGCCCGCCGCGAGCGGAACGAGGGCCTTCCTGGGCAGAGCCGTTCCGTTTCGGCCTGCTTGGTCGAGTTCACGGGTGAGCAGGTCGGTGGTGCAGAAGCGGCGTTGGACGGACTCGGCCATCATCGCCTGGATCTCGTCTTCGTCGGTGAGCCTGCGGGCGGCGTCGATGACGGCTCGGGGGACGGGAGCCACCGGGAGTCCTCCGCGGAGGTGAGGGCGGGGTAGTCGTGTGGTGCGCTCGACGTGGACGAACCCCGTGGAAGCGATCCGGCGCTCTTCGGGAATGAGGACATGGACATCCTTCGCGGACGGGAGGTTTTCCAGCCCGTGGAGGCGTAAAGCCCCAAGGCCTGACAGGACCGACCCATCCCTGCCGTGCAACAGTGCCGCCCGAATTCGCTGTTCTTCGGTCGGCTGCCCCGTGTGAAGCAACACGACGCCCGGCAACAGGCGTTGCCAAGGACCGCCGGGAGCGCACCGACGTGAGATGGTCCGGCCTGGCACGCCGACAGCCTTCAGTTCCGCGCCACGCACCACATCGGCGCTGGTCAGCAAGGGATCGTCCGGCCAGGTTCCTCTTCGCACGAGCCCACAATGCGCTCGATCGCCGCCAAGATCCACTTTTTCTTCGTGTGACCGGAACTCTCATGCCGCCGCTTCATGATCAACGGAGGATCGGGGACGCTCAACGTCCCCCAACTG
>NZ_CP150484.1:8576486-8609154 GCF_037997115.1 Amycolatopsis coloradensis | reverse complement strand
CGTATGGCCAACGACCGCATTCAGAGGACTAAATACGGCGAAGGGGTCAGGGCATCAGCGTGGCGGCCAGGGTGCCGCCCAGTTCGAAACAGGCTTCCAAATCCGCTTTGCCCGGTTCTCCGGTGACGAGCACCGGAGAAGCCGCGCTCTCCCAGCCAAGTCCGGTGGTGATGCTCTCGATCCCGCGCACGGTGCCCGAGGTGTCGTTGTTGCCGTGCACGAAGAACCCGAACGGCCGTCCTCGCGTGGAATCCAGGCACGGGTAGTAGACGGTGTCGAAGAAATGCTTCAGCGCGCCGGACATGTACCCCAGATTCGCCGGGGTGCCGAGCAGATAGCCGTCGGCGTCCAGGACGTCGGGCACGGTCGCGCCCAGCGCCGCGCGGCGCACGACGTCGACGCCCTCGATGTCCGGATGATTCGCGCCGGAAAGCACGGCCTCGAACATCGCCTGCGTCGAGGGCGACGGCGTGTGGTGGACGATCAGCAGCTTCGGCATGTCAGGCCAGCCGGGACTCGATGTCGGCCCGCAGCGCGGCCAGCCGCGCGTCCGCCGCTGTGCGTGCCTCAGCGAGATCGCCGGAGACCGGCTCCTTCACCTGCAAATACGCCTTCAGTTTCGGCTCGGTCCCGGACGGCCTGATGACCACGCGCAGGCCCTCCCCGGTCAGGCGCAGGACGTCGGCGTCGGGCAGGAGGTCCCCCATCGTGACGCCGGTGCCGCCCAGCGACGCCGGGGGAGTGGCGCGCAGGCCCGCCATCAGCCGCTCCCGCACCGACAGATCGGTGACCCGCAACGAGACCTGATCCGTCACGTGCACCCCGTGCTTCACGGACAGTTCGTCGAGGACGTCCAGCGGCCCGCGGCCCGCCGCACGCAGGGAAGCGGTCAACGACGCGGCGAGCACGGCGGCGGAGATGCCGTCCTTGTCCCGTACGAAACCGGGGTTCACGCAGAGGCCGAGGGCCTCTTCGTAGGCGAAGACGAGCCCTTCGCCCGCGCGGACCAGCCATTTGAACCCGGTCAGGGTCTCCGCGTAGCGCGCCCCGAATTCCTTCGCGACCTCGCCGAGCATCGACGACGACACGATCGTCGTGGCCACGAGCGGATCGGCACTATCCACAGTGGACAGAACATGCCACCCGAGGAGCACGCCGGTTTCGTCGCCGCGCAGCATCCGCCACGAACCGTCCCGTTCACGCACGCCCAGCGCGCAGCGGTCGGCGTCGGGGTCGAGCGCGATCGCCAGGTCCGCGTCCACTTCGGACGCCAGCGCCAGCAAAAGGTCCGTCGCGCCCGGTTCTTCCGGATTCGGGAAGGCGACCGTCGGGAAGTCGGGATCGGGTGTGGCCTGCTCGGCCACCAGATGGAGATCGCCGAAACCCGCGCGCTCGAACGCGGCGCGCAGGGTGTCCGCGCCGACGCCGTGCAACGCCGTCGCGGCGACCTTGACCTCGCGCTCCGGGCCACGCGGCAGAAGCGCGACCTTCGCGAGGTACGCGTCCAGGAGTTCGTCGCCCAGCACCTCGGCGCCCGGCTCGCGCGGCACGCTGATCGCCGGGGGAGCGGTTTCGATGGCCCGCTCGATCTGACCGTCCGAAGGTGGGACGATCTGGCCGCCCGACGCGTCGTAAAGCTTGTAACCGTTGTCGGCCGGGGGATTGTGCGACGCGGTGATCTGGATGCCCGCGACCGCGCCGAGTTCCAGCACGGCGAACGCGAGCACCGGGGTGGGCAGCGGGCCGGGCAGCGTCTTCACCGCGAACCCGGCGGCGGTCAGCACCTCGGCGGCGGCCTCGGCGAAGGCTTCCGAACCGTGCCGTGCGTCGCGGCCGACCACCACGACCCCGCCCGCATGTCCTCGCGAGCTCAGCCAGGCCGCGACCCCGGCCGTGGTCCGGGTCACGACCGCGACGTTCATCCCGTTGGGCCCCGCGCGCACCGGGCCGCGCAACCCGGCGGTGCCGAATTCGAGCGGGCCCGCCATCCGGTCCGCGAGCTCGTCCGCCGCGCCTGCTTCGCCGCCCATCGCGCGCGCGAGGATGTTCTGCAGCTCGACACGGGAATCGTCGTCCGGGTCGTCGGCGATCCAGCGGAACGCCCGATCCCGCAGCTCCGAGGTCAAGGAAGTCGTCACCGAGTCAGCCTACGGGTACGTTGGGGAGGGTGCGATTGATCTTCACTTCTCTGGTGAGTCATGGTCATCTCTATCCCCTACTACCGCTCGCCGTCGCCGCTCGCGACGCCGGGCACGAAGTCCTCTTCGCCACGGGTGACGACATGCTGCCGGTGGTCGAAAAGGCCGGGCTGGCCGCGGAAAGCGCCGGCTTCGGGATGCGGGAGGCGTTCGAGTCGGTCGCCGGACCCGATGCTCCCAAACCCAACGCCTCCGATGCTCCGCCCGAGTCGTTCCATCCCGTTATCGGCGAAGTGTTCGGAAATGTGATGCCTCGGCGGTTCGTCGCCGATCTCACGCCGTTGCTGGAGCGGCACCGGCCGGATCTCGTCGTCTACGAAAGCGGCAACGCAGGGGGCGCCATCGCCGCCCACCTCGCCGGCATCCCCGCGATCGGGCACGGTTTCGGCCGGTTCTCGCGGGATGATGTCATGGACGTCATTTACGGCCGCCTCGCGGAATTCGGCGCGGAGGTCGGTCTCGAAGGCGTGAACCTGCCGTCGTTCGGCGACCCGGTCGTCGACATCTGCCCGGAATCGGTGCAGGCGCCCGATTTCCTGGCGGAAGCGAACCGGATCCCGTTGCGTCCCGTCGGCTGGGCCGAGCCGGGAGATCTCCCGGCGGGCGTGGTCGGCCGGGACAAGAGCCGTCCACTGGTCTACCTCACCCTCGGGACCGCGTTCGGCGACGAAAACGTGTTGAAGCGAGCCATCGGCGGTCTGGCGCGGCTCGACGCGGACGTCATCGTCGCGGCGGGTCCGGCGGTGGATCCGGGGCAGCTGCGCGACGTCCCTAGCAACGTCCGTGTCGAGGCTTGGGTGCCGCAGGTCGACCTCCTGCCGCACGTCGACCTGGTGGTCCACCACGGCGGCAGCGGAACGACGCTCGGGGCCTTCGGCGCCGGGCTGCCGCAACTGGTGCTGCCGCAGGGTGCGGATCAGTTCACGAACGCCGAAGCCGTCGTCGCCGCTGGAGTCGGTACGCAGCTGATCGGCGCTAACGTCGTCGAGGACGCCATCTCCGAGCAGGCGCGAAAGCTGCTCACGGACGAAACGGTGCTCGGCGCGGCGCGGAAACTCGCCGACGAGGTCGCCGCGATGCCGTCACCCGCGGAGGTCGCTCAGCGGCTTCCCGAGTTCGCCGGCTGAGAAGCGCGTGAAGGCCCCCTTTCCCTCGGCTGAGCCGAGGGAAAGGGGGCTTTCACGCGCAAAGCGTCAGGCGCGAGCGACGAGTTCCTTGAGCAGCGTGCCCATGCGGGTCGCGGACTGCCGGCCCGCCTCGAGGACCTCTTCGTGGTTCAGCGGTTCCCCGGTCATCCCGGCCGCCAGGTTGGTCACCAGCGAAAGGCCGAACACCTCGACCCCGGCGGCGCGCGCGGCGATGGCCTCCAGCACCGTCGACATGCCGACGAGATCGGCGCCGAGTGTCCGCAGCATGTGGATCTCCGCAGGCGTCTCGAAATGCGGCCCGGTCAACCCCGCGTAGACGCCTTCTTCCAGCGAAGGGTCGATCTCACGTGCGATGTCGCGCAGCCGCTTCGCGTAGAGATCCGTCAGGTCGACGAAGTTCGCGCCGACGATCGGCGAGCGCGCGGTCAGGTTCAGGTGGTCGGAGATCAGCACCGGCTGCCCGACCCGGAAGCCCTCGCGCAGGCCGCCCGCGGCGTTGGTCAGCAGCACCGTCCTGGCGCCCGCCGCCGCGGCGGTGCGCACGTTGTGCACGACCGGGTCGATGCCCTTGCCCTCGTAGAAATGCGTGCGGCCCAGCAGGATCAGCGCGCGCTTGTCGCCGACGCGGACCGACCGGACTGTCCCCCCGTGCCCGACCGCGCCCGGCGCGACGAATCCGGGCAGCTCGCCCAGCGGGATCTCCGCTTCGGGCTCCCCGATGACGTCCGCCGCCGGGCGCCAGCCCGAACCGAGCACGACGGCGATGTCGTGCTTCTCGACGCCGGTGCGTTCGGCGATGGCGGCGGCCGCCGCGACCTCGTTCTCACTCATGCGACGAGCGTATCCGGACCGTTCTCACGAGCAGGAACGCCACCAGCCCGAACGGGGACAGGAAGATCGTGAGCGCCAGGATCGGACCGGTCACCAGCGGGTGGATCCGGTGCTCGCGGGATTCGAGGTACATCCAGCGGGCGATGAACAGGTCGAAGGCGATCAGATGGGCCCAGATCGTGGCCGCCCCGTACAGCGCGCCGGTGAACGCGCTGAGTACGTCGAGGTCCGGCCTGCTGACCGCCGTCCAGAGTTCGCCGAGATGCGCGATGGCGAGCACGAAGTACGGGATCAGCGGCAGCAGCGGCGTCCAGGGCGAGGACATGATCCGGCGGGTCCAGGACCAGCCCGGCAGGAAGATCATCAGCAGCCAGAACGGCGTCGCCAGCGGGAAGGTCCAGGTGAACAGCGTCTCGACGCTCATCGCAGCGAGGCCTCCAGTTCCCGCGACGGCCGCCCGATCGCGATTAGCCCGCTAAAGGCGACGCCCGCCACGAGCAGGGCGAAGGCGGTGAGGGTCTGGGAATCGGGGGCGACGATCGACTGGCCGCGCAGCGCCTGCCAAGTCAGCAGCGCGAGAAGGCCTGCGTAGCCGACACCGGCGATCACCACGAGCCGCAGCCGGAGGACGTCGTCGCGAAGCCGCGGGTAGCGCGCGGCCAGGACACCGAGGGCGAGCGCGAGCAGCGGAAGCGCCTGCAGTCCGTGCAGGCCGAGGAAATGCGGGATCCGCAGGTCGCCGCCGACCGTGCTCCAGCCGAGGACCGGCAGGCCGGGGCCGCCGTCGGGGAGCCCGACGGTATGCGCGCCGATCATCGCGGACTGGCCGGTCGCGTCGAGCAGGGCCTGCTGGTCCGGGGTGGGGCCGCTCATCAGCGTCGCCAGCGAGATCCCGATCATGCCGAGGATCGCGCCGATCCTGGCCGCCCACGCCGTCGCTCGGTCGGGGAGCCGCGTGAACAGGACGGCGATCGTCAGTACGAGGTTCACCACCCACAGCACGGCGATCATCCCGCCCATGACCTGGAAGATCGTGTTGTCCAGCGGGGTCGCGTTGTTGAAGTGGCTCGCGCGGACGCGGGCGGCCTGGAAGATCACCAGCGCGTATTCGGCCGCGAAGATCACGACGAGCGCGTTCGCCAGCCAGTTCGCGGTCCGCCGGAACTTGGGCAGCAGCGAGATGAGCCAGCTCCAGGTGAAGAAGTAGAGGACGGCGGAGACGGCGAATTTGAACGGTTTCGCCCAGAGCGGCGCGCCGTTCAGCGTCCGCTGGTCGATCAGCATGGCCAGGACGCACAGCACGGTGATCACGGCGAACGCCTGGGCCAGGCGATAGGAACCCCGGTGCCAGGTGCGGGTTCTCTCCTGGAGATCGGTCAAGATGGTCATGGAACCTCCCAGAATGGATAGTCAAGCTCTCCGTTATGGGAAGCTAAACTATCCATCCTGAGAAGTCTTCAGGGATGACCCTGGAGCCGTCCCCGAGATCGGAGAACGCGCGCGTGCGGATGGCCGAACTGAGCGAAAAAGCCGGGCTTCCAGTCGCCACGATCAAGTACTACCTGCGGGAAGGGCTGCTCCCGCCGGGTGAGCGGACCAGCCCCAACCAGGCGAAGTACGACGACGGGCACGTTCAGCGGATCAAGCTGATCAGGGCGCTGATGGAGGTCGGCGGCCTTTCGCTCGCGACGGTCGGCGAGGTGCTCGCCGCCGTCGATGCCGGGGAAGCCAGCCCCCATCACGTCCTCGGCATCGCCCAGCAGGGCATCACCACCTCCCGGCAGGTCGCCGACGACGAAGCCAGGGCATGGGCGCTCGCCACGGTCCGTGGCCTCGCCGAACGCCGAGGCTGGCCCTGCAAGGCCGACGACGACCTGGTCATCCAGGCCCTGGTCGGCGTCCTGTGCACGATCCGCGAGGTCGGGCATGGCTGGTACCTCGACAAACTCGACGCCTACGCCGAGATCGCCGACCGGATCGCCGATCTGGACCTCGAAGGGATCGCCGGGATCGAGTCGCTGGAGCAGATCATCGAGATCGCCGTCGTGGAGACGGTGCTCGGGGACAGGCTGCTCTCGGTGTTGCGGAGACTGGCGCAGCAGCGTGCCTCGAAGGCCTATTTCGCCCAGGAGGGCTAAAGCCGCTTTCTCGCGTGTCGGTACAGGGGCTGTGAGGCACCGAGACTCCCTTGTGTGCCCGATTTGAGCACCTTGTGGGGGTGGGGGGAGTCAACGTGTCAGGTCCCGAAAGCCTCGACCCGGTCGTCGCGAAGATCCGACGCGCTACGACTGTCCATAAAGGACTTGAGATCGGTTTTCGGTGCCCGATTCGGGTACTTGCGCAGCTTCGCGCTGGGGTCGTGACCGGTAAAGGGGGTTGGAACCCAATGCCACGTAGCTTAAGTTGATCTTGGGTGAGGTTGACAGGTGCAGCGAAGGCTCCCTTCGCTGCGTCTGATGCGACGAAGGGCGCTTTCGGCCCCCGGTCGTGGGTCGGGTTGGTCGTGAGTGGCGTTTCGGGTTCAGATCGGAAGNTCCTTGGTGGACACTCAGGGGCGCAGTCGGCTCCTGTCGGCCAGGGCAACCGAGCGCGTGACCTGCGGCAATCCTCGCTGCGTACGATCAAAACCCCATCCAAGATCAACTTAAGCTACGTGGCATTGGGTCCTAACGACCATTGCCACTCATGACCCCCCGTGCAAAGTGCTCAAATCGGACACTCAGTGGATCTTGGCGTCCTTTATGGACGATCGGCGTCGTGATCGGCTTGCGCCACGAAGAGCCTGCTCGGCAGTCGGCGGGAACAGCCTCCACGGCACATTCGCCTTACCCTCAACCCTCTTTGTCCTCGCGACCCCGTGGAGAGCAGGGCATGGCGACATCAATCGGGCGTTCGATGTGTTCGGCATGCCCCTCAACGGAACGCCCCGGCGGGAATCCCGCCCGGCTAACCGTCGACGATGAGGGAAAGCGCCACCGGTTCGAAGATCCCGGTCTTCGCCGAGTTCTCCTGCTCGATCGTCGAAGTCACCGAGAGGATCCACAGATCCGTGCCGCCGCTGAACAGGTCCATGTACGTCGTGCGCGTGATGCTCTCGTTCACCGCGTCCCGGCTCCCGGCGGCGCGCTCGGTCGTCCGATAGGTGTACCGCTGGCTGTTGTCGCCCCGGCCGGGCACGGTGGTGGGGTCGCCGATGGGGGCGATCTCCGGATGCTGGCTCTTCAGCCAGCTGAAGTAGGCGGACGGCGGGCTGTCGGCCAGGAAACCGGTCAGCCGCTCGACCCGGATGACCTGGCGGCCGTCGGGCGAGACGTACTGGACCACGGTGCTCGGCACCCCGCGGGTGACATGCGGCGCGACGAACTTCTGCCAGCCTTCCGGGACACCGATGCTGAACCGGCCGCCCTTGAGGCCGTTCACCGTGCTGGCGTCACCCTGCTGCGTGATCAGTTTCGGCGGCGGCTGAGTGATGATCGTGTCGCCCTGCTGCACCTTCTCCGGTGGCCGCAGATCCTCCCCGCCGACGGCCCTGGCCAGCACGAACCCGCCTCCCGCGGCCAGCAGGAAGAGGACGACCGACGTGAGCGCCAGCACCACCGTGCCCACCGTGGACCGGCCCTGCGGGCGGGGCCGCGGCGGCGTGACGGTCGGCATCGGCGCGAGTTCGACGGGAGGCGCCGGCGCGGGCTGATTCAGGAACGGCAGCGGGCCGGGGTCGGCGGCGAGTTCGGAACTCGTGCCCTCGCTCGGCTTTTCCGGCGCGACCTGCTTGATCACCTGGGTGTCGGTCGCGTCGAGGTGCGCGGTGGTCTTCTTGCCGTCGGGCGTGTGGAACAGCTCGGCGGGGAAGAGGTCGATGAGTGTCTTGGCCTGCAACGGATACAGGCGGCGGCGCACCTCGCGGAGGGTGATCCGCTTCGACGGCTCCTTCTTCATGAGCGCGCCGATCACGTCGGCCAGCGGACCGGGAGCGGGCTTCGGCACCTTCCCGTTGACGACCTTGCCGACCGTTTCGAGCGGGTCGCCGTCGGCATCGTAGGGCGGCGAGCCCTCGATGGCGGCGAACAGCGTCGCGCCGAGGCCCCACAGGTCGGCGGCGGGGACGACGGCGCCGCCGGACGCGACCTCGGGCGCGATGTAGGCGGGCGAACCCAGCATCATCCCGGTCCGCGTCATGGTGGCTTCGGAGACGTTGCGCGCGATGCCGAAGTCGGTGAGCTTGATGCGGCCGTCACCCGCGACGAGGACGTTGCCCGGTTTGACGTCACGGTGGGTGATGCCGGCGGCGTGCGCGGCTTCGAGCGCGGACGCCACCGCGATGCCGACCGCCGCCGCCTGCTCGACCGTCAGCGGCCCGTGGTCGCGCAGGATGTGCGCGAGGCTTCGCGACGGCAGCAGCTCCATGACCACGAACGGTTCGTCGTTCTCGCGCGCGACGTCGTGCAGGATGATCACGTTCGGGTGACTCAGGACGGCGATCGCGCGGGCTTCGCGCAGGGTCCGCTCGCGCAGCTCGTCGGCTTGCGACGCCGGCACGCCGGGCGGGAGGCGGACCTCTTTGACCGCGACGGGACGGTGCAGGAACTCGTCGTAGGCCGACCAGACCGTGCCCATCGACCCCGATCCGATGACCGAGCGCAACCGATATCGACCGGCGACCACACGCTTCTCGTCGCCGGGACTCTCGCTGGGCTCGGTGGTGTCGGACGGCACGGCCCAATTGTGTCGTATGCCCGTGTGACGGACCCATGCGACGTGCCCTGTCGGAGTGAACAGGTCACTGGGAACAGGTCGTCGGTGCAGGTCCGTGAAGGCCTCCTTACCTACCCTGAAGGTAGGGAAGGGGGCCTTCACTACCTTTCAAGATCGCCACTCACGACCAGCGCGCCCCAACCTCGCCACCGCCGCCCAGTCACCCCTTCGGCGCGACTAGCGTCACAGGTAACGCCACTTGAGGGCCGTTAGCATCGATGGTTATGACGGAAGTGGCCGAGACGGAGTCAGTGCCGACCCCCGGCGAGCCCGACGCGCCCGAAGAGCTCAAGCTCGCGGCGGAGTTCCCGGAAGCGAGCCGGGAGCAGTGGCGGGAACTCGTGGCCGGAGTGCTGCGCAAGAGCGGCGCCATCGACGAGTCGTTCGACGGCCTGCCCGAAAGCAAGCTCGTCACCCGGACGTACGACGGCCTGGAGATCCAGCCGCTCTACACCGCCGAAGACGCCGTCGAGGGGACAGGTTTCCCCGGCCTTCCGCCGTTCGTGAGAAGCGCCCGGCCCGAAGGCGCGGTGACGACCGGCTGGGACATCCGTGCCCGGTACGCGCGCCGTGACGCCAAGGCCACGAACGCCGCGATCCTCGCCGACCTCGAAGGCGGCGTCGGCTCCATCTGGCTGCGTGCCGGCGCGACCGGCGTCCCCGTCACCGATCTGGGCGACGCGCTGAACGAGGTCTACATCGACCTCGCACCCGTCATCCTCGACGCGGGCGACGAGTACGAGGCCGCCGCGAACGAGTTGTTCGCCCTTTTCGCCGAACGCGAGATCCCGGCGAGCGCGGTCACCGCGACCCTCGGCGCCGACCCGATCGGGGCGGCCGCGCGCACCGGTTCGGCGCGTCCGCTCGCCCCCGCCGCGGAATTGGCGGCGCGGGTCGCCGTCAGTCACCCGAAGGTGCGGACGATCGTCGCCGACGGCCTGCCGTTCCACGAGGCCGGCGGCTCGGACGCGCAGGAACTCGGCGCGACCGTGGCCGCGGGTGTCGCCTACCTGCGGGCGCTCACCGAAGCGGGGCTGGACGTCGACACCGCGGCCGGGCAGATCGAATTCCGGCTCGCCGCCACGGCCGACCAGTTCCTCACGATCGCCAAGTTCCGCGCCGCGCGGCGTCTGTGGGCACGGGTCACCGAAGTGTCCGGTGGCAAGGGTGCGGGCATGCGGCAGCACGCGGTCACTTCGCCCGCGATGCTGACCCAGCGTGACCCGTGGGTGAACATGCTGCGGACCACGCTCGCCTGCTTCGGCGCCGGGGTCGGCGGCGCGGACGCGATCACCGTGCTCCCGTTCGACGCCGCGATCGGCCAGCCGGACGCGTTCTCCGCACGGATCGCGCGCAACACGCACGCCGTGCTGCTGGACGAGTCCAAACTGGCCGGTGTCATCGACCCGGCGGGCGGCTCGTGGTACGTCGAGAACCTCACCGAAGACCTGGCCAAGGCCGCGTGGCGCGAGTTCACCGCCATCGAGGCGGCCGGCGGGATCGAGGCCGAGCTGGCGTCCGGAGCGCTCGCCGCGCGGCTCGCCGAAACCTGGGAGAAGCGGTCGAAGCGGCTCGCGACCCGGCGTGATCCGATCACCGGTGTCAGCGAATTCCCCAATCTGACGGAAAAAGCGGTCGTCCGCGACGCCGTCGAAGAGCTGCCGGGCGGCGGCCTGCCCCGGCGCCGGTACGCCGAAGCGTTCGAGGCCCTGCGGGACCGGGCGGACGCGCATCCGAACCGTCCCCGCGTCTTCCTCGCCACGCTCGGCCCGGTCGCGGCGCACACCGCACGGGCGAGTTTCGCGGCGAACCTGTTCCAAGCGGGCGGGATCGAGGCCGTGAACCCCGGCGCCCCCAAGGACATCCCAGCCGTCATCGCGGAATTCCGCGCCAGCGGAACGAAGATCGCCTGCCTCTGCGGAAGCAACACTTCCTACGCGGAGGAAGCCGACAGCGTCGCGAAGGCCCTGAAGGAAGCCGGTGCCACGTCGGTGCTGCTCGCCGGGAAACCTGGCGACCACCCGGACGTCACGGGCTACCTCTACACGGGCTGCGACGCCCTGGAAATCCTGACCGGCACGTTGAACGAGCTCGGAGTGCAGTGATGACCATCCCGAACTTCGTCGGAATCGAGCTGGGCGGCCCCGACCCCGCCGACCGTCCTCAGTGGACCGAAGCACTGCACGCCGCCACCGGCAAAGGCCCCGACGCGCTCGCGTGGGAGACACCCGAAGGCATCGGCGTCAAGCCGGTCTACACCGCCGACGATCTGTCCGGAGTGGACTTCCTCGGCACGTATCCGGGTATCGCGCCGTATCTGCGCGGCCCTTACCCGACGATGTACGTCAACCAGCCGTGGACCATCCGCCAGTACGCGGGTTTCTCCACCGCGGAGGAATCGAACGCCTTCTACCGCCGCAACCTCGCTGCCGGGCAGAAGGGCCTTTCGGTCGCCTTCGACCTCGCGACGCACCGCGGCTACGACTCGGACCACCCGCGCGTCGCCGGTGACGTCGGCATGGCGGGCGTCGCGATCGACTCGATCTACGACATGCGCCAGCTCTTCGACGGCATCCCGCTCGACAAGATGAGCGTTTCGATGACCATGAACGGCGCCGTCCTGCCGGTGCTCGCGCTCTACGTCGTCGCGGCCGAGGAACAGGGTGTCACGCCGGACAAACTGGCCGGGACCATCCAGAACGACATCCTCAAGGAGTTCATGGTCCGCAACACCTACATCTACCCGCCGCAGCCGTCGATGCGGATCATCTCGGACATCTTCTCGTTCACCTCGCGGAACATGCCGAAGTACAACTCGATCTCCATCTCCGGCTACCACATGCAAGAAGCCGGGGCGACCGCCGACCTGGAGCTGGCGTACACGCTCGCGGACGGCGTCGAGTACATCCGCGCCGGAGTCGAAGCCGGGCTGGACGTCGACAAGTTCGCGCCGCGCCTGTCCTTCTTCTGGGCGATCGGGATGAACTTCTTCATGGAGGTCGCGAAACTCCGCGCGGCGCGACTCCTCTGGGCGAAGCTGGTGAAGGGCTTCGACCCCAAGAGTTCCAAGTCTCTGAGCCTGCGGACCCACTCGCAGACCTCCGGCTGGTCCTTGACCGCCCAGGACGTCTACAACAACGTCGTCCGCACCTGCGTCGAGGCGATGGCGGCGACCCAGGGCCACACGCAGTCGTTGCACACCAACGCCCTCGACGAGGCGCTGGCGCTACCGACCGACTTCTCCGCGCGCATCGCGCGGAACACGCAGCTGCTGCTGCAACAGGAATCCGGCACCACACGCGTCATCGACCCGTGGGGCGGCAGCGCGTTCGTCGAGAAGCTGACCTACGACCTCGCGCGCAAGGCGTGGGGCCACATCACCGAGGTCGAGCAGGCGGGCGGGATGGCGAAGGCGATCGACGCCGGCATCCCGAAGCTGCGCATCGAAGAGGCCGCGGCGCGGACGCAGGCGCGGATCGACTCCGGCCGCCAGCCGGTGATCGGCGTCAACAAGTACCAGGTCACCGACGACGAGCAGATCGACGTGCTCAAGGTCGACAACGCCGGGGTGCGCGCGCAGCAGCTGGAGAAACTGCGTCGGCTGCGCGAGGAGCGGGACGAGGACGCCACACAGGACGCGCTGCGGCGGCTCACCGCGGGCGCCGAATCCGACGGGAACCTGCTCGCCCTCGCCATCGACGCCGCCAGGGCGAAGGCCACCGTCGGCGAGATCTCCGACTCGCTGGAGAAGATCTGGGGGCGGCACTCCGGCCAGATTCGTACCATCTCCGGTGTGTACCGCGAGGAGGTCGGCAAGGCCGAGAACGTCGAGAGGGCCCGTGAACTGGTCGAGAGTTTCGCCCAGGAAGAGGGCCGCCGTCCCCGGATCCTGGTCGCGAAGATGGGCCAGGACGGCCACGACCGCGGCCAGAAGGTGATCGCGACCGGCTTCGCCGACATCGGCTTCGACGTCGACGTCGGCCCGCTGTTCTCCACCCCCGGCGAGGTCGCGCGGCAGGCGATCGAGGCCGACGTGCACGTCATCGGCGTTTCGTCGCTCGCGGCGGGGCACCTTTCGCTGGTCCCCGCGCTGCGCGCCGAACTCGCCGAACAGGGCCGTGAGGACATCATCGTCGTGGTCGGCGGCGTCATCCCACCGCAGGACTACGAAGAGCTGCGCGCGGCGGGCGCGGCGGCGATCTTCGGCCCCGGCACGGTGATCGCCGAAGCGGCGATCGACCTCATCGGACAGCTGACCGCCCAGGAGTCCTGAACCTTGCCGCGCAAGATCGACGTCGGGGCGCTGGCCAAAGGTGTCCTCGCGGGTGACCGCGGCCTGCTGTCGCGGGCGATCACGCTCGTCGAGTCCAACCGCGATGATCACCGGGCGCAGGCGCAGGAGCTGCTGGTCGAGCTGCTCCCGCACGCGGGCGGCGCACGGCGCGTCGGCATCACCGGCGTTCCCGGTGTCGGCAAATCGACCTTCATCGACCAGCTCGGCACGGATCTCACCGAGGCCGGGCACAAGGTCGCCGTGCTGGCCGTCGACCCGTCGTCGACGCGGACCGGCGGCTCGATCCTGGGCGACAAGACCCGGATGGCGCGCCTCGCCGTGGACCCGAAGGCGTTCATCCGCCCTTCGCCGACTTCGGGCACACTCGGCGGCGTCGCGCGGGCGACCCGCGAGACGATCGTGCTGATGGAAGCGGCCGGGTACGACATCGTGCTGGTCGAGACCGTCGGTGTCGGGCAGTCCGAGGTGACCGTGGCGAACATGGTCGACCACTTCCTGTTCCTGACCCTGGCCCGCACCGGCGACCAGCTGCAGGGCATCAAGAAGGGTGTCCTCGAACTGGCGGACGTCATCGCGGTCAACAAGGCCGACGGCGACCACGAACGCGACGCGAAACGCGCGGCCCGCGAACTCGCCGGCGCGCTGCGGATGATCTACGGACGGGACGCCGAGTGGACGCCCCCGGTGCTGACCTGCAGCGCGCTCACCGGCGTCGGGCTCGACGACGTGTGGGCCGAAATCGGCCGTCACCGCGACGTATTGACCGCTTCGGGTGAACTGGACGGACGGCGACGACGGCAGCAGGTGGAGTGGACCTGGTCGATGGTCCGGGAACAGCTCCTCGGACGGCTCGCTTCGCATCCAGACGTGCGAGCGGTCGTCCCGGACGTCGAACGGGCGGTCCGGGACGGTGAGCTGACCCCGACGCTGGCCGCGCAACGGATTCTGGAGGCGTTCTCCGGTCCTCCGCGTGGCGGCTGACGCGGGAACCCGGCAGAGTGCAGAATCGGGTTCGCGCCACGCCGTCGAAAGGGAATCATGCCGAAAAGGTCTCGTCTCGGGCAGCTTGCCGGACTCGTCGCCGCCGGGCTGGTCGTCTGCGCGCCTGTCGCGCAGGCCGTGGAGATCCAGGCGCCCGCGCCGGTGATCGCGCAGGCAGCGGCGGTGCACGAGGTGCCGTCGCAGGCACCTCCGGGGCCGGTGCTCGACCCCGCCGAGACCGACAAGGCCAACAGCCAGGAGACCAAGCGGAAGATCATCGCGGGCGTCGCCGCGGCCATCCTGCTCGGCCTGGTGATCCTCGGCCGCCGCGCCCGTTCCAAGAAGAAGTCCTGAACCGCTACCGGTAAGTAGAAGGACTCTCCGCTTAGCCTGGGCCGAACTCTCACAGCCGTTCATCGCAGATCCACTACCGGCCGTCTCCGGCTCGATCACTCGACGAGCGGCTTGTCATCTGCATGGTGCACGATCTATCGCAAATGCGTATCACAGATCGAACGGCACCCAGCGTGCCTTCAGCGACCACTCGTACGGTGGTAGACGAAGGTGACTGTGTCGCGGGAGGAGGTGCGGCGTGACGGTGCTCGATTCACGTCCGGACATTCCAGGTGACCCCGAGGGTCGCGTCGTTGCCCCTATAGAGGCGCCCACCGCGCTGATCTCCGAGGCCGGCGTCAGCATGGCACCTGTGCATGACCTTGGTGCCGGACGCGGCCCTTTCTGGCTCGACGACTGGCTCCGCGCGAACGCCACCGACGTCGTCGCGTGGCGCCGTCACATCCACGCGCACCCGGAGCTCTCCCGCCACGAGTTCGCCACGACCGAAATGGTCATGTCCCTGCTCCGCTCGGTCGGGCTCAAGCCATGGGTGCTCCCCACGGGCACCGGCGTGGTCTGCGACATCGGCAGCGGCGACCGCTGCGTCGCGCTGCGCGCCGACATGGACGCCCTGCCGCTGACCGAGGCCACCGGCCTCCCGTACGCCTCCAAGACCGACGGCGCCGCGCACATGTGCGGGCACGACGCGCACACCGCGATCCTGCTGGGCGCGGCTCGGGCGCTGGCGGGCGCGCCGGAGCTGCCCGGCCGCGTGCGGCTGATCTTCCAGCCGGCCGAGGAGGTCATGCCCGGCGGCGCGCTGGACATGATCGCCGCGGGCGCGATGGAAGGCGTCGAGCGGATCTACGGGCTGCACTGCGACCCGCGGCTCGAGGTCGGCAAGGTCGGCCTGCGCGAAGGCGCGCTGACGTCGGCCGCCGACCTCATCGAGCTGCGGCTCACCTCGCCGGGCGGGCACACCTCGCGGCCGCACCTGACCGCGGACCTGGTGCACGCGCTGGGCACCGTGATCACGTCGCTGCCCGCGGTGCTCTCGCGGCGGGTCGACCCGCGCTCCGGGACCGTGCTGGTCTGGGGAGCGGTGCACGCCGGGCAGGCCGCCAACGCCGTCCCGCAGGACGGGGTGCTGCGCGGCACGCTCCGCACCGCGGACCACGAGGTCTGGACGATGCTGGAGCCGCTCGTCGCGGCTTCGGTGGAGTCGCTGCTCGCGCCGACCGGGGTCGGGTTCTCCCTCGACTACCGCCGCGGCGTGCCGCCGGTCGTCTCCGATCCGGAGTCGCACGTCCTGATGCGGGCCGGCGTCGAGGCCGCGCTGGGTGAGGCCGCCGTCGCCGGGACCGAACAGTCGTCCGGTGGCGAAGACTTCGGGTGGTACCTGGAGCACGTCCAGGGCGCCTTCGCTCGCCTCGGTGTTTGGTCCGGTGAAGGCCCGATGGCCGACATCCACCGCCCGACGTTCACCCTCGACGAGCGTTCGCTCCTGTGCGGGGTCCGCACGCTGGTCCACACGGCCCTGGCCACCCTGGCTTGACGTCCACCCAATCACGCGTGTCGTCCGTCTGATCACGCGTGTCGTCCACCTGGTCACAGGTGTTCGTCACATCCGGTGTCGAACACCTGTCCACAGGGTTATCCACAGGTGTGAAGTTATCCACAGGTGTGGACGAGTGGCCTTTCCCGAGGCTGCGAAACCAACGATCCTCGAAGGCATGATCGATTGGGGAGGACGACATGGGGCGGTCTCGCGTAGTGAGGCTGACAAGGTTCTGGGGCGTCGGCTGGTCCTTGAAGGATTGGCCACAGGTGTCCTTGCGCAGCCATGGCGGGGCGTGGTCGTTCATGCTTCTGATTGGCTCAGACTGACCACTCGGGCTCAGGCCGCTCTGCTCGTGGTGGGGCAGCCCGCGGCTTTGTCCGGAGCTACAGCCCTTGCGCTACATGGGATTTCGGCCGTGGACGACACGAGCATCCACGTGACGGTGCCCTTCTCGCGGCGGATCAAGTCCAAGCCGGGGTTGATCATCCATCAAGCCGATTTCCAGCCCTCGGATGTCATCGAGATCGAGGAGCTCGCCACGTTTTCCTTGGACCTCGCGCTGGCCGGTTTCCTCTGTGATGGAGACAAGCGAACCGCGTTCGCCGCACTGGACGAGGCGATGCACGGGCTTGTGCCGGACCATGTCCGAGCCCTGCGTGCGAACGTTCGGGACCGAGTCGTGGACCGCCGCGACCGGCGAGGTATCCACAGGGCGGTCATGCTGCTCGACCTGGCGACCGGCAAGGCGGATTCCCCACCGGCAAGCATCCTCCGGTTGATCGTCGTCGAGGCGGGATTCCCGATACCGGAGGCGCAGTACGAGATCACCACGATCGACGGTCGGACGCTGTACGTACTCGACATGGCGTGGCCGTCGCGGCGGATCGCCCTGGAGTACGACGGCTTCGCTTCTCACGAGGGGCGCCACGACTACGACTCCGAGCGAGACGCACGGATGGCCGGACGGGGATGGATCACGATCCGGGTGTCGGCTGCGGACCTGCGTGATCCTCAACGATTCTTGGCGGAGCTGTCCAGAGCGTTCGAAAGGCGCGCGGTTGCGTGATCAGATGGACGACACGCGTGATCAGACGGACGACACGCGTGATCAGGCGGACGACTCGCGGGTCAGCCGGAGATGCCCTGGCAGGGGCGGGTGCGGAGGGCGTCGACGTAGTCGGCGGGGGCGCCGGCGGCCTCGGCCGCATCGGCCAGGACGCCGAGGTAGCGCGCGGACGGGAGGCCGCCCTCGTAGGCGTCCAGGACGTACAGCCACGCCAGCACGGAGCCGTCCATGGTCTGCACGCGGAGCCGGATCTTGGAGTGAATGCCCAGCTCGCCGCCTTCCCAGCGGTCGAGGTTGGGTTCGTCCAGCGAGGTGACGTCGTACAGCACCACGAAGACCCGGGAGCCCGGGTCTTCGACGATGGTCGCCAGCGCGCCTTCCCAGCCGAGGTCTTCGCCCCCGAAGGTCAGCCTCCAGCCCTCCAGCCAGCCGGTGCCGGCCATGGGCGAGTGGGGAGCGCGCTCCAACATCTGGGAGGGCTCCATATTGGATCCATACGCGGCATACAACGGCACGGCCACAGCCTAGCGACCCGGCGGTCACCCGGCTGGACGCACATGCCGTGTCCGGCCACTCAATCCGCCCAACGGTCGCCCGCGTACGGTAAACGCAGTCACAGACACCGCTGCGAGGAGGAGACCAGTGACCAAGATCGTGATCATGGGCGGAGGCCCCGCCGGTTACGAAGCGGCACTGGTCGCGGCCCAGCACGGAGCCGACGTCACCATCGTCGAGCGTGACGGCCTGGGCGGCGCGTGCGTGCTCTACGACTGTGTCCCGTCGAAGACGTTCATCGCCTCCTCCGGCGCGCTGGCGAACATGCACGACCTTCGCGAGCTCGGCATCAACACCGACATGGCCGACACCAGCGTCGACCTGCCGACCGTCCACGGCCGGGTGAAGGGTCTCGCGCTCGCGCAGTCCGCCGACATCCGCGCCCGCGTCCAGCGCGAGGGCGTCCGCGTCGTCATCGGCCAGGCCCGCTTCGACGACGAAGAGGCCGGGCTCGCCACGCACAAGGTCGCCGTCACCGCCCCCGACGGCTCGACCGAGGTGCTCGACGCCGACGTCGTCCTCATCTCCACCGGTGCCACCCCGCGCGTGCTGCCCGGCGCCGTGCCGGACGGCGAGCGCATCCTCGACTGGCGCCAGCTCTACGACCTGCGCGAGCTGCCCGAGCACCTGGCCGTCATCGGTTCGGGTGTCACCGGCGCCGAATTCGCCTCGGCCTACACCGAGATGGGTGTCAAGGTCACCGTCGTGTCCAGCCGCGACCGCGTGCTCCCGCACGAGGACGCCGACGCCGCCGCCGTGCTCGAAGAGGTCTTCTCGCAGCGCGGCACCACGGTCGTCAAGCAGGCCCGCGCCGACAAGGTCGAGCGCACCGAAAAGGGCGTCGAGATTCACCTCGCCGACGGCCGCGTGATCGAAGCCAGCCACGCGCTGATGACCGTCGGTTCGGTGCCCAACACCACCGACATCGGCCTGGAGAAGGTCGGCATCGAGCCCGGCCCCGGCGGCTTCATCGGCGTCGACCGGGTTTCCCGCACCAGCGCGCCCGGGATCTACGCCGCCGGCGACTGCACCGGGGTGCTCATGCTGGCTTCCGTGGCCAGCATGCAGGGCCGCATCGCGATGTGGCACGCGCTCGGTGAGGGTGTCGCGCCGATCAAGCTCAAGACCGTCGCCGCCAACGTGTTCACCCACCCCGAGATCGCGACCGTCGGCATCAGCCAGCAGGCGATCGACTCGGGTGAGGTGCCCGCCCGCACCATCATGCTCCCGCTCGCGACGAACGCCCGCGCGAAGATGGAAGGCCTGCGACGCGGTTTCGTGAAGCTGTTCTGCCGCCCCGCCACCGGCGTGGTCGTCGGTGGGGTGGTCGTGGCGCCGACGGCGAGCGAACTCATCCTTCCCATCGCGCTCGCCGTCCAGAACCAGCTCACAGTGGAACATCTGGCACTGACATTTTCGGTGTACCCGTCGCTGTCGGGGTCGATCACCGAGGCGGGCCGCCAGTTGATGCGCCACGACGATTTGGACTGATCGCCTCCGGGGAAGCAACCCTCGCGGGGGCGCCCGCGTCTAGCGCGTGTCGGTGTTTCGTTGACAGCTAGGGGTTTTCCGTGATCGGCAGGGTTCTCGCCGGAGTGGTGGCGATCGGTGCGACGGTGCTGGCGGGGGCGTCGGCCGGTTTCGCTCAGCAACCCGAGCCGGATCCCGGTGTCACGGTGCAGCTCAACGACGACACCGCCTACGAACTCGGGCTCGTCAACAAGTACGTGCACGGCGACGCCAACGTGGCGCTGGCGCGATGCCCCGGCGGCGACGGGCTGAAGGCGCCGGCGTCGACGACGTTCTCTTCGCCGGTGCTGAGCATCGGGAAGTACGACTACGGCCCGCTCATCGGGGTCCCGGCGAACGTCAGTGCCGACGTCGAACTCAACGACGGCACCGCGCCCGGCAGCTACCCGCTGACCGTCAACTGCAACGGAAAGTCTTATACGGCAACGTTCACCGTTCCTCCCCGGCAGGTGAGCGCGGTGCCTTCCGGTGCCGCTCACGCGGGCGATGGCAGCATGGCGTCCTGACCGCTTCCCGAACGGGGTGAGCATGAAGGTGCGATGGGCACCGCTGGTGCTCGCGGTGGTTCTGGCGGCCGTCCTGCCCTGCCGGGGCGAGGTCGCTCCGCCGCGAGCCCCGGAACGGGCCGCGGAGACCGTCACCCGAGGGCTGCCCAAGGCCGATCCGGTGTCGATCGACGTGCCGAAGATCGAGGCGACGTCCAGCCTGATCCCGCTGGGGCTCAACGCGGACGACACCATCGAGGTGCCGCCGGTGACCCGGCCGATGCAGGCGGGCTGGTACGTGCACGCGCCGACACCGGGGGAAGTCGGGCCTTCGGTGATCCTCGGCCACGTGGACGGGAACAAGCAGAAGGGCATTTTCTTCCGGCTGAAGGAACTGGCGCCCGGCGACAAGGTCTCGATCACCCGCGAGGACGGCGTGACGGCCGAGTTCGCGGTCACGAAGGTCGAGCGGGTGGCGAAGGACAGGTTCCCCACCGACGCCGTCTACGGCGACACCGCCGAGCCGGAACTGCGGCTCATCACCTGCGGCGGGGTGTTCGACAAGGCGTCGCGCAACTACCTCGACAACGTCATCGTGTTCGCCCGGATGATCTCGTCCCGTAGCGCGTGAAGGCCCCGGCTCCGGCGGCCACCGCCGGAGAAACGACGTTCCGCCCGGTNGCCGAGGGGCTGTAGATACGCCCGCCGAGCAGGAGCGTCGGCTCAGCCGAGGGAAGGGGGCCTTCACGCGCAAAGTGGTAGGTCAGTCTTCGTCGACCCAGTCGAAGGTCTTCGTGACCGCCTTCTTCCAGTTCCGGTACTCGGATTCGCGGCGGGCCTCGTCCATCGACGGGTCCCACTGCTTGTCCTGCGCCCAGTTGTTGCGGATGTCGTCCTCGCTCTCCCAGAACCCCACGGCGAGACCGGCCGCGTAGGCCGCGCCGAGCGCGGTGGTCTCGTTGACCACCGGCCGGATCACGGGCACGCCGAGGATGTCAGCCTGGAACTGCATGAGCAGCTCGTTGACGACCATCCCGCCGTCGACCTTCAGCGACTTCAGCGGGACGCCGGAGTCGGCGTTCATCGCGTCGATCACCTCGCGCGACTGGAACGCCGTCGCCTCCAGGACCGCCCGCGAGATGTGCCCCTTGTTGACGAACCGGGTGAGGCCGACGATCGCGCCACGGGCGTCGGAGCGCCAGTACGGCGCGAAGAGACCCGAGAACGCCGGTACGAAGTACGCGCCACCGTTGTCCTCGACGGTGCGGGCGTGCTGCTCGACCTCGGCCGCCGAACCGATCAGGCCGAGGTTGTCGCGCAGCCACTGCACGAGCGAACCGGTGACCGCGATCGAGCCTTCGAGCGCGTACACCGTGTCGTTCGAGCCGATCTTGTAGCAGACCGTGGTGAGCAGCCCGTTGTCCGACATGACCTTCTCGGTGCCGGTGTTGAGCAGCATGAAGTTGCCGGTGCCGTAGGTGTTCTTGGCTTCCCCCGGCGAGAGGCACGCCTGCCCGAAGGTCGCCGCCTGCTGGTCGCCGAGGATGCCCGAGATCGGGACTCCGGCCAGCGCGCCCTTCTCCCGGACCTTGCCGTAGGTCTCCGAAGACGACCGGATCTCCGGGAGCATCGACAGCGGGATCGTCATCTCCTCGGCGATCTCGGCGTCCCAGGTAAGCGTGTCGAGGTCCATCAGCATGGTCCGCGACGCGTTGGTCGGGTCGGTGACGTGCACGCCGCCGTCGACCCCGCCGGTCATGTTCCACAGCACCCAGGTGTCCATGTTGCCGAAGATCAGGTCCCCGGCTTCGGCCTTCGCGCGGGCGCCGTCAACGTTGTCGAGGATCCACTTGATCTTCGGCCCGGAGAAGTAGGTCGCCAGCGGCAGGCCCACCTTCGCGCGGTAGCGCTCCTGCCCGCCGCCGAGCGCGCCCAGGTCGCTGACGATCTTGTCGGTGCGGGTGTCCTGCCACACGATCGCGTTGTACACCGGCTTGCCGGTGGTGCGGTCCCAGACCAGCGTGGTCTCGCGCTGGTTGGTGATGCCGACCGCGACGATGTCGCTCGCGACCAGGTCCCCCTTGGCCAGCGCGCCCGCGGCGACGGCCCGCGTGTTCTCCCAGATCTCTTCGGCGTTGTGCTCGACCCAGCCCGCCTTCGGGAAGATCTGCTCGTGTTCCCGCTGGTCGACGGCGACCACCCGGCCGGAGTGGTCGAAGATCATGCAGCGGGTCGACGTGGTGCCCTGGTCGATCGCGGCTACGTACGAAGTCATCGAAGCTCCAGTCTCAGGTCAGGTTGTGGACGGCGAGGAACAGCAAGGCGGCCAGGGCACCGCCGACCAACGGGCCGGCGACCGGGACCCAGGAGTAGCCCCAGTTCGGGTTGGCCTTGTTCTTGATGGGCAGCAGGAACGCGTACGCGATGCGGGGGCCGAGGTCTCGGGCCGGGTTGATGGCGTAACCGGTCGGGCCACCGAGGGACTGGCCGATGACCAGCACGACGAACGCTACACCCGCGTAACCGAGCGCGGAGTTGCCGAAGTTCGGCGTGCCGCCCTCAGCCGTGGCGTTGGCGTAGACCGGGCTGAGCAGGATCCACGCGACCAGCACGAAGGTGCCGATGATCTCGGTGACGAGGTTCCACGTCTTGTTCGGGATCTGCGGCGCGGTCGAGAAGATGCCGAGCGTCTCGTCGCGCTGCGGGTGGTCGTCGAACTGCAGTTTGTAGGCGGCCCAGCAGAGCACGGCGCCGAGGATCGCGCCGACCATCTGCCCGGCGAAGTAGATCGGGACGTCCGCCCACTTCGTCTTGTCCGCGATGGCGAGGCCCAGCGTCACCGCGGGGTTCAGGTGCGCGCCACTCGGCGCGGCGATGCTGGCACCGGCGAAGACCGCGAACGCCCACCCGAAGGTGATCATCACGACGCCGCCGTTGTGGCCGTTGTTCTTGCGCAACACGTGGTTGGCGACCACGCCGTTACCCAACAGGATCAGGACCGCCGTTCCCAGCAGTTCCCAGACGAATATGGCTCCTGCACTCACCGCTTGACCTCCACTTTGGACATTCCGCGCAGGGTCGAACACGGTGTGCTACGGCGCCCTTGCCGACCCACGTCCGTGGCACGTTACCGTCGCGTATTTGTTCCTTCCAGGCATCGCGGGAACCAATCCTTCCAAGATCGACGAGGGTTACGCCACACGTGTCACCCGCATAACGGACCGGTCGCGGCCGATCGTGCGATGCTGGAGCCACAGCGGCACCAAGGAGGAATGTCACGTGGCAAGCTCTCAGCGCGAAGCCGAAAACAGCCCCGCCAGGCTGGGACCGCTCAAGCGGGAAGAGTCTTGGCAGCGGCTGGGTGAGGACAAATTCGACCTTGTCGTCATCGGCGGCGGAGTGGTCGGGGCGGGCACGGCGCTCGACGCCGCGACACGCGGCCTGCGGGTCGCCCTCGTCGAAGCGCGCGACCTCGCCTCGGGCACGTCGAGCCGGTCCAGCAAGCTCTTCCACGGCGGGCTCCGTTACCTCGAACAGCTGGAATTCGGCCTGGTGCGGGAAGCTCTGCGGGAACGCGAGCTGATGCTGACGACGATCGCCCCGCATCTGGTGAAACCGGTCAGCTTCCTGTACCCGCTGACCCACCGGGTCTGGGAGCGCCCGTACACCGCGGCCGGTCTGCTGATGTACGACACGATGGGCGGGGCGCGGTCGGTGCCCGGCCAGAAACACCTGAGCCGCGCGGGCGCGCTGCGGATGGTCCCGGCGCTGAAGCGGTCCGCGTTGATCGGCGGGATCCGTTACTACGACGCGCAAGCCGACGACGCGCGCCACACGATGACCGTCGCCCGCACCGCCGCGCACTACGGCGCCGTGGTGCGCACCTCTACCCAGGTGGTCGGTTTTCTCCGTGAGGCGGACCGTATTTCCGGGGTCCGCGTGCGCGACGTCGAGGACGGCCGCGAGACCGAGATCCACGCCTCCGCGGTGGTCAACTGCACCGGCGTGTGGACCGACGAGCTGCAGCGCCTTTCCGGTGGCCGCGGCCGGTTCCGCGTGCGGGCGAGCAAGGGCGTGCACATCGTCGTCCCGCGCGACCGGATCGTCTCGGAATCGGGCATGATCCTGCGCACCGAGAAATCCGTGCTGTTCGTCATCCCGTGGCGCAACCATTGGATCGTCGGGACCACCGACACCGACTGGAACCTCGACCTCGCGCATCCCGCCGCGACGAAGCACGACATCGACTACCTCCTCGAACACGTCAACACCGTGCTCGCGACACCGCTGACGCACGACGACATCGAAGGCGTCTACGCGGGTCTCCGGCCTTTGCTGGCCGGGGAAAGCGAAGAGACGTCGAAGCTTTCGCGTGAGCACGCGGTCGCGCGCGTCGCGCCGGGACTGGTCGCGATCGCGGGCGGCAAGTACACGACGTACCGCGTGATGGCGGCCGACGCCGTCGACGCCGCGGCCGTCGACCTTCCAGGCAGGCCGCAGTCGTCCATCACGGACAAGGTGCCGCTGCTGGGCGCGGACGGGTACCACGCGCTGGTGAACCAGGCCGACCACCTGGCCAGCGAGCATGGGCTGCACCCGTACCGCGTGCGTCACCTGCTCGACCGGTACGGCTCGATGGTGCACGAGGTCCTCGCACTCGGCGAAGGACGTCCGGAACTGCTGAAGCCGCTGGAGCACGCTCCGGACTACCTCGGTGTCGAGGTCGTCTACGCGGCCAGCCATGAGGGCGCGCTTCACCTGGAAGACGTGCTCGCGCGCCGGACGCGGATCTCGATCGAGTACGCGCACCGCGGCGTCGACTGCGCCGCGCAGGTCGCCACGCTGGTGGGCGAAGTGCTCGGCTGGTCGAAGGATCAGGAGAACCGCGAAGTCGAGGTGTACAAGGCGCGGGTCGACGCGGAACGGGAGTCCCAGTCGCAGCCGAGCGACGAGGCCGCCGACGCGTTGCGTTCTGCCGCGCCGGAGGCGCGCTCGGGGATCATCGAGCCGGTGAGTTGATCGTCCCTGCCGCGTGGTGTGCCACGCGCGCAGGGATCGTTGCCTGATCCGGTGAACCTGGAATAGCGTCGGCCGTCCCAGAGACGGAAGGCGGCCTTGTGGTGTTTCTCGACTCGTCGACGTGGACGGACCGGATCTTCGCCGGAGGTTTCTGGGTGCCCGGGACCGGCGGCACCCGTGACGTCACGGAGCCCGCGACCGGAGCGGTCCTGGGAAGCGTGGGGATCGCCTCGGCCGAAGACGCCGCGAAGGCGGCGGAGACGGCGGCCGAGGCGCAGCGGGCTTGGGCGGCGACACCACATGTCCAGCGGGCCGCCGTCCTGCGCAAGGCGGCGCGCTTGTGGTCCGAGTACGCCGACGAGATCCGCTGGTGGAACGTCCGCGAGGTCGGCGCCGTGCCGGGAGTCGCGGGCTTTTCGCTGCACGTCGCGGAGCAAGAGTGCTACGAAGCGGCGGCGCTGCCAGGGCGCCCGTACGGCGAACTCCTGCCGAGCGAAGAGCCGCGCCTTTCGATGGCGCGCCGCGTCCCGGCCGGTGTGGTCACGGTGATCTCGCCGTTCAACATGCCGATCATCCTCGGCATCCGCTCGGTCGCGCCGGCGCTCGCGCTGGGGAACGCGGTCATCCTGAAGCCGGATCCGCGCACCGCCGTCACCGGGGGCGTGGTCCTCGCGCGGATCTTCGAGGAAGCCGGCCTGCCGCCGGGGGTGCTCCAGATGCTGCCGGGCGGCGCCGACGTCGGCGAGACTCTGGTGACGCATCCGGCGGTCCGGGTCATCTCGTTCACCGGGTCGACCGGCGCCGGGCGCAAGGTCGGCGAACTCGCCGGGAAGCACCTGAAGCGGGCACATCTGGAGCTGGGCGGGAACTCCGCGCTCATCGTGCTCGACGACGCGGACGTCGACGAGGCCGCCGGGGTCGCCGCGTTCGGCTCGTTCTTCCACCAGGGCCAGATCTGCATGACCACCGGGCGGCACCTCGTGCACGAGCGGCTCTACGACGACTTCGTCGAGCGGCTGGCGGCGAAGGCGGCCGCGCTGCGGGTGGGCGACCCGGCGCGGGACGAGGTGGCGCTCGGGCCGATCATCGACGCCGGGCAGCGGGACAAGATCCACGAGCTGGTCACGGCCAGTGTCGCGGCGGGAGCGCGGGTCGCCGCCGGCGCCGAGTACGACCGGCTGTTCTACGCCGCGACGGTGCTCGCCGACGTGCCGTCGACGGCACCCGCGGTCGCCGAGGAGATCTTCGGCCCGGTCGCACCGGTCGTGCGGTTCTCCGACGCGGAGGAGGCCGTCCGCCTCGCGACGGCGAGCGAGTACGGGCTGTCGCTGGGAATCATCACGCGCGATGTCCTCAAAGGACTGGAGCTGGCCGACCGCGTCCCGACCGGGATCGTGCACATCAACGACCAGACGGTCAGCGACGAGGCGAACAGCCCCTTCGGCGGCGTCGCCGCTTCGGGCACAGGAAGCCGCTTCGGCGGCGCGGCGGCGAACGTCGAGGCGTTCACCGAGACGCGGTGGGTCACCGTCCGGAACCCGCCGCCCACCTACCCCTTCTGACCCGCCCGCATTCAGTCCTCTGAATGCGATAGTTCGTGTCGCGTACTGCCGCATTCAGAGGACGAAACCAGGTCAGGCGGTGCGGCGCCAGCGGATGAGGCGCTCCCCGGTCGGGGCCGGCTCGAGTTCGGGTCCGACCAGGGTGAACCCGCATTTGCGGGCGACCGAAGCGGACACCTCGTTGGTCTCTTCGTAGCGGTAGCTGACCTCGCGCAGGCCGAGCCCGCCGAAGCCGAAACGCAGGGCCGCGTTGAGCGCGGTGCTCGCGACCCCCTTGCCCCGCGACGCCGCGCGCACCCAGACCGACGCCTCCGCGTACCCGGCGTCGAGATCCAGGTCCCGCAGGCCGACCTCGCCCAGCAGATCCCCGGTCGTCGGCTCGGCCACCGCCCACGAACAGCGCTCGTCACCCGCCCACTGGGCGGCGCGCAGCGCGACGTACTCGGTCGCCTCGTCGAGGTCCCGCAAGCGGTAGTTCAGGACGTACTTACGGTGCGTCGGATCGGCGAAGGCCGCGACCAGCGCCGGACGGTCGTCGAGGGCCTTGTCCGCCCGCAGCTGCCGCAGGTAGTACTCGCCCGCGTTGATCTCCACCGGTTCCACCCTTCGAGGGTAGCCAGACCGGGGTGGCCCGCATACGGACCACCCCGGCCGGGGATCACCGCACGTAGCGCCAGACCACCGGCGTGCCGCCCTCGTCCAGCGGCTTGTTCGACGTGATTCCCGCGATCGTCCCGTCGTCCGAGACGACCCGGCCCTGCGCCCGTCCGAAACCCGCCGGGGTCGGCAACGCCCCGGACCGCTCGGTGCCCTGCCAGGTCACCGAGCGGTTCATGATCGGCTCGGGGGCAGGCTCCAGCCCGGTCGTGAGCCCGTGCGAGTTGAGATCGACGCCGTACACGCCACCGGGCAGCGCCTCGGCGGTGGTCGGCGTGCTCCACACGAACGCCTGCGAATCCTGGATCGCCGGGTCGTAGGCGCTACCGGTGATCCGGCCGTCCTCGATGGCCCTCACGGTCACGGACTCGTATCCGGCGGGAGCGGTGACCTCGGTGAGGTCGCCGTTCTTCCACACGAATCCGCCGTTGTAGAGACGGCTCAGCAGGACCGTGCCGTCGTCGTCGATGTCGGTCGCCAGCAGGCCGGCCGGGAGCAGTTCGGGACCGGACGAGGTGGCGGTGGCCCGCCACAGCACCGCGCGGGTGCCGTCCGGATCGTCCTTCTTGTGGGCGTTGCCGACCACGTCACCCTGGTCGTTGACGGCCACGCCGTAGACGTACGAGAACCCCGCCGGGACCGGGAGGACCCGGAACCCGTTCGCGTCGAGGACGAACGGCCTGGTCTCCCCGGTGTCGTAGTCGGACGCGTCGCCCACCACCGTGCCGGACCCGTTCTGGTCCCAGGCCATCGCCCATTCGTATCCGGCCGGTACCCCGTGGACGGTCGGCGCGCCGTTCTTCCAGGTGACGATCTGCGAGGTCCCGCCGATGGGGAAGGCGCCCGCGTAGCCACCGTGCCCGTCCGCTCCGGTGACGAAGCCCCGCGCGAGTTCGCTGCCCGCGGGCAAGGTCAGAAAAGTGGCCTCCCAGTGTCCTTCCGCCGCGTTCGCGGGCACGGCGCCCAACGCGGTCATTCCGATGGTGGTTGCGGCGAGGAGGACCCCGGCGCGCACTCTGGACTTCACGATCATGTTCGTCCCCATTTCCCCAGATCTGTACTGAGGGAACGCGGGAACCGGGCTTTCGGTTGCCTAGCGGCGACGGCTCATGATCAGCGCGACCGCCAGCGGCAGCAGGAAGACGAGGAACGTCCCGCGGGTGAAGAAGAACAGCGCGATCGCGACCGCCGCGGCTATCGGTACCGCGCTGGCCGTCAGCCATTTGGACGGCTGGACCTCGTTCTTCGCGGACGCCTGCGCGACACCGGGCATCGGGGGCAGGGGGAGCAGCGCGCTGGGGCGGGGCGAGGGCAGGTCGGTGAACAGCGGTTCGAGCTCGCTGGCCATCCTCGCCGCGCTGATCTTCGCCGACCGCGTCCCGAACTCGTCGAGGTCGAGTCTGCCGGTGCGGACATGCTCCTCCAGCGCTTCGAGCGCGTCTTGGCGTTCGGCGTCGCTCAGCCGCATGTCCGGTCTCTCGGCACTCACGTCCCGAGTCTACGGGCGGATCAGCCGTCCAGCTCCCGTCGGCGCTGCTTGCCGAGCTTCTTGTGGGAGTTCTCCCAGCCTTTGCCCCAGATGCTCTCGCCGACGGCGCTGATCCCGATCGGGACGAGGATGAACCACCAGGTGAGGTCGGTGGTGACGATGAGCACGATGGTGGCGATGAACAGGATAGGCAGGAGCGCGCCCATGACGCGCTGCGCCGGGGAGATGCCCGCCCACGGCGACGCCGGTTTCTCCGGCTCGCTCACGGCGGTCCCGGGCGTGTCGTAGCGCGGATGCGGTTCCGGCAGGTCGGCGAAGACCTCGGCCAGGTCGCCGCGTGTCTTGGCGGCGGTGATCCGGGCGGACCGCTCGCCGAACTCGTCGATGTCGATCCTGCCTGCGCTCATGTGCTCGCCGAGCGCGGTCAGCGCGGACTCGCGATCCTGATCACTGATCCGCAGCCGCGGAGACGGAACCTCGCTCACCCCTCCGATGGTAGGCCGGGCGAGGCCTCGTCAACCACGACATCCGTCAGTCTTTTCGCACTGGCGCAAAGGTGTTGTAGCGGTCGTGCCGTGCCCTTCACCCTGGTCACGCGTCCGGGAATCGGGCGTGATCGAGAGAGGGGGGACCTCATGCGGAAGTTCGTCACCAAGGTCGCGCTGGCGGCCGGGATCGCGGTCGCCGCGCTGCCGGTCGGCGTGGCGTCGGCAAGCGCCACGACCTCGCCGGGGGGCGATGCCGAGGTGCGCGGCGGCTGCTTGGGCAAGATCTGCGGCACGGTGCTCAACAAGTCCGGCCACGACATCTGGGCGATCCGCACGTTCGACTCGAACGGGCCGAAGCCCGGCACCGAGTGGCGGCGGCTCAAGCCCGGCCAGAAGACCCCGAAGAACCAGGATTGGGACGGCGTCTACGTCGAGTGCAAGGCCAAGGGCACGCTGTCCACCTGGACCTTCCCCGGATTCTGGTGGGACGAGGACTGGAAGGGCAAGGCGGGCTGGTGGTACAAGATCAGTACCGACCAGGACATCCACGTGGAGAAGCAGTACTGCTGATCCGCCGGTCCCGGTGAGTCCACAGTGGACTCACCGGGAACGCGGTCAGTCCTTCAGTTCGAACAGCTGGGTGCCCTGCGTCACCGCGGCGCCGACCTCGACCGCGAGGCCGGTGACCGTGCCCGCCTTGTGCGCGGTGACCGGGTTCTCCATCTTCATCGCTTCGAGCACGACGACCAGTTCGCCCGCTTCGACATGCTGGCCCTCTTCGACGGCGACCTTGACGATGGTGCCCTGCATCGGCGCGGTGACCGCGTCGCCGCTCACCGCCGCCTTGGTGCCGCCCGCGCGCTTGCGCGGCTTGGCCTTCACGGCCGTCCCGCCGCCACCACCGGCGTCGAGCGAGAAACCGCCGGGGAGCGACACTTCGAGACGGCGGCCGCCGACCTCGACGACGACGTTCTGACGCGGCGGCTCAGCCTCGGCCTCGGCCGCTTCCGGCGCCACGAACGGCTCGATGGTGTTCTCGAACTCGGTCTCGATCCAGCGGGTGTGCACGCTGAACCCGTTCTCGTCGCCGACGAAGGCCGGGTCGTTCACGATCACGCGGTGGAACGGCAGGACCGTCGCCATCCCGTCGGCGACCATCTCGGCCAGCGCGCGGCGGCTGCGCTCGAGCGCGTTCTGCCGGTCCGAGCCGGTGACGATCAGCTTCGCGAGCATCGAGTCGAACTGGCCGCCGATCACGCTGCCGGACTCGACACCCGAGTCGACGCGGACGCCGGGGCCGCTCGGTGCGACGAACTTCGTCACAGTGCCGGGCGCCGGCAGGAAACCGCGGCCGGCGTCCTCACCGTTGATGCGGAACTCGATCGAGTGGCCGCGCGGTTCCGGGTCCTCGGTGATGCGCAGCTTCTCGCCGCGCGCGATACGGAACATCTCGCGCACGAGGTCGAGGCCCGTGGTCTCCTCGGACACCGGGTGCTCGACCTGCAGCCGCGTGTTGACTTCGAGGAACGAGATCGTGCCGTCGACGGCGACGAGGTACTCGACGGTCCCGGCGCCGTAGTAGCCGGCTTCCTTGCAGATCGCCTTCGCGGATTCGTGGATGCGCTTGCGCTGATCGTCGGTCAGGTACGGCGCGGGTGCCTCCTCGACCAGCTTCTGGTGGCGGCGCTGCAGCGAACAGTCGCGGGTGCCGACGACGATGGCGTTGCCGTGCTGGTCGGCGAGGACCTGCGCCTCGACGTGGCGCGGCTTGTCCAGGTAGCGCTCGACGAAGCATTCGCCGCGGCCGAAGGCGGAGATCGCCTCGCGCGTCGCGGATTCGAAGAGCTCCGGGATCTCCTCGCGGGTGCGGGCGACCTTCAGCCCGCGGCCGCCGCCGCCGAACGCGGCCTTGATCGCGACCGGCAGGCCGTGCTCGTCGGCGAAGGCGACGATCTCGTCGGCGTTCGCGACGGGGTCCTTCGTACCGGGCACGAGCGGAGCCCCGGCGCGCAGCGCGATATGGCGTGCGGTGACCTTGTCGCCGAGGTCGCGAATGGACTGCGGGCTCGGCCCGATCCAGGTGAGCCCGGCGTCGATCACGGCTTGGGCGAAGTCCGCGTTCTCGGAAAGGAACCCGTAGCCGGGGTGGACCGAGTCCGCGCCCGACCTCTTGGCGGCGTCGAGCAGCTTGTCGAAGACGAGATAGCTCTCGGCCGCGGTGGTGCCGCCGAGGGCGAAGGCCTCGTCCGCGAGACGGACGTGGGGTGCGTCGCGGTCCGGGTCGGCGTAGACGGCCACGCTGGTCAGCCCGGCGTCCTTCGCCGCCCTGATCACCCGTACCGCGATCTCCCCGCGGTTCGCGATCAGGATCTTGGTCACCGGACCACCTGTGCCGGCCTGCTCGGTCACGCCGTACCTCCTGCGTTCGCACGTCGGGCCGCCCCGATGCGGCTCCGCAGCAGTTTACGGAAGTTCCCGCCCCGATTAGTGAGAGCAAGGCCACCCAGTGACCTTCGTTTATACCAGCGCGGGGCGGTGCCGCAGTTCTTCTGGAAGGTCGGAATCGAGCACGATCAGGTCGTACGGCTGGGCCTGGTGGACCCGGCCGAGGTGCTCGGATTTGACCAGTGCCCACGGCTGGTGCGGACCGCAGCACTCGACCAGTCGCTGCACGGAACTGAAGGCGATCAGCGCCATCCGGCCGTCCTTGGTCGGGCGGAGTTCGATCTCCGCGCTCGTGTAGTCCTTCGGCTTTTTCGCCGTGGGGAGGAACAGTGCGGTGGGCAGTCCGGGGTTCGTCACAGGAACAACATAGACGTGCACTCTGCGCTAGATCACTTACGCTCTCGGATATGCGGACTCAGGAAGCACGGGCGCCGCGATCCGTGCTGCTCACCGCGCTGCTGGCGGTGGTGGTGACGGCAGGCGTGTTCGTGGCCGTGATCCTGCTCCGCCCCGCCGCTCCCGTGCCCACCGGTGACCCCGGCGTGCCTCGGGTGTCCGATGCCGCCCCGAGCGCGCCCGGCGTCAACTGCGGCGACGCCGCCTGCCGGGAGATCGGCGCGATGACCGTCGGCGGGCTGCCCGTCGTGCTGCTGGCCGACGACGCGGGGAAGCAGGGTGTGGTCCGGATCGGGTCGGACACCGTGTACCCGCTGATCGTCAACGACATGGGGGTCACCCTGAAGGGCGATTCTCTGCGCTGTGTCGACGGCACGACGCCGGTGTGCCTGGTGCGTGGCGAAGTGGGCGGCGGCTCGGCGGGCGAGTTGTTCGTCGCGCGCGGCGAGATCTGGCGGGACACCGGGAAGCCCTATTTCTCCGACGCCGGGACGGTCGCCCTGCACGATGTGACCGCCGACGGGATCGCGGACGTCATCGTCGTGCGGCACGAATGCCCCGGCGCGCAGTCCGGCTCGGCGCGGTGCCAGGCGGCGCCGGTGCTCGCGGAGGTCTACGACGTCGCTCGCGGCTCGGTGGGCTGCACACGCCGGTACACCGCGCCTTCGGAGCTGAGGGGATGGCCGGATGTGCGGCTGACGAAGGCGGATCTGAGGGCCTGCCCCTGAGGGAGAGCAAGGGACCTTTGCTATCACTTCTCTCAACGTCAAGAGAAGTGGTAGCAAAGGTCCCTTGCTTCCTTTTCGCAGGTCAGGCGCGATGGCTCGCCTCACTGTGTGGATTTCGGGGCATCTAACGACCCGAAATCCACAAGA
>NZ_CP150484.1:8542753-8576481 GCF_037997115.1 Amycolatopsis coloradensis | reverse complement strand
AGGGGTGTGTGGGAATAGGGACACTCAACGTCCCTATATCCACACACCCCCATAAGGTCACGCGCATTAAAGGGCCTCAGGCGCCAGCAGCGGCAGGTTCCTTAGCGGTGGAAGTAGCCGCTTCGCCGCTCTCAGTCGGCGAAGGGTCCGTCGGCGAGTTGAGCACGTCGTCGTCCAGCAGGCCTTCGCCGCGCGCGACGACCACCGGCACGACGATCTGGCCCGCGACGTTGGTCGCGGTCCGCATCATGTCCATGATCGGGTTCACCGAGTAGATCAGCGCGATCCCGAGCGCCACCTGCTGCGCGTCGAGCCCGATGAACGCGGTGGTCAGGGTCAGCGCGGTCAGCCAGCCGGTGGTGCCCGCAGTGGCCAGCGCGCCGAGCACGGCGACCACGACGATCCCGACGTACTGCCAGATGTTCAGCGAGACACCGGAGAGGTTCGCGATGAAGATGGCGCCGATCGCGGGGAACACCGCGGCGCAGCCGTCCATCTTCGTGGCGCTGCCCAGCGGAGTCGCGAAGGCGGCGTACGCGGGCTGGACGCCCAGGTTCACGGCGGACTGCCGGGTGAGGGGCAGCGTCGCGGCCGAAGACTGCGAAGCGAACGCGAACTGGATCGCCGTGCCGGCCTTCGAGAAGAACTTCAGCGGGCTGACCTTCGCCACGAACTGAAGCAGGATCGGGTAGACCACCAGCAGCACCAGCAAGCAGCCGACGTACACCGCGAGAGTGGTGGTGAACAGCGGCCGGAACAGGGCGTCACCGTAGTTCGAGACCGCGGCGCCGATCAGGCCGATGATGCCGATCGGGGCGAGCCGGACGATCCAGCCGAGGTAGCGCTGGATGATCTCGAAGACGCTCGTGGTGAAGTCGACGAACGGCTTGGCCTTGTCGCCGAGGCTGTAGGCGGCCGCGCCGATGAGCACGGCGAGGAACAGCACCTGCAGCGTCTCGCCCTCGGTGAAGGCGGTGAAGAAGTTCTTGGGCAGCAGGCCTTCGACGAAAGCGCTCCAGGAACCCCAGTTCTCGGTGCTCTTGGCGGCCTTGTCCGCGTTCTTCGCCGTCGCGGCGACACCTTCGCCGAGCCCGCCGCTGCCCGGGTTGAACAGCTTGGCGACGGCGATGCCGATCAGCGACGCGATGAACGACGTGATCGCGAACCACAGGACGGTCTTGCCACCCAGCCGCGCGGCCTTCTTGCCGCCGCCGAGATTGCGCAGGCTGTTGATGCCGACCACGATCGCCGTGAAGACCAGCGGGATCACCGCGATCTGCAGCAGCGTCGTGAAGATCGTGCCGATCTGGTCGAGCAGGTCGGTCAGCCAGCTCGCCTCGGTCGTCCTGGCGAGCACGCCGAGCAGGGCGCCCACGACGAGCGAGCCGAGGACCGCCGCCGCGAAGACCTTTGGCCTTTTGTAGGTCCGAATGAAAGACACGGGGCGACTCCGGTGCGTGAAGGTTTCCTGATTTCCCGAACGTGAAGAACGTTCGGCGAAGCAGGACTCTTCCGGATCACCCGATCGTGTGGGAGTCGTCTCAGGATGCGGGACGCGTCCACAGTTCGATGACGCTCACGCCGACCTCGGCCAGCAAACGCCGGGTCAGCGGCAGGCTGATCCCGATGACGCTCGAGAAATCGCCGTCGATTCCCTCGATGAACCAGCCGCCGAGCCCGTCGAGCGTGAAGCCGCCGGCCACCTGAAGCGGCTCACCGGAAGCGATGTACGCCTCGATCTCTTCTTGTGAAGGTGTGCCGAAGCGAACCGTGGTGCCTTCGGTTCCAGACGCTTCTTTCGTCTTCACGCCGTTTTCGACGCGAATGATCGCGTGGCCGGTCAGGAGTTCGCCGGTTTTGCCCGCCATCGACGCCCAGCGCTCGCGCGCGGCTTCCGGCGTGATCGGTTTCCCGACCATCTCACCGTTGATCGACAGCATCGAGTCGCAACCCACGATGACCATGTCGCCGTGCCCGCCGAGCGTCTCGAAAACGGTTTCGGCCTTCGCGGCGGCAAGTGCGCGGACCAGCTCCTCGGGAGCCGGATCGGGCAGGGACGCGGCGACGGCGTCCTCGTCGACGCCGGACACGACGACGCTCGGGTCGAAGCCGGCGGAACGCAGGACACCGAGGCGGGCGGGGGACTGGGAAGCGAGGACGAAACGCACCTGAGGAAGGTACTCGACGGCCCGCCGTTGCCTGATTGTGACCTGGGACACCCGAACGTGGAGCTAGTTTGTTGTGGCGCGCAACATATGGATTGTTCGAGCTACGGAGGAACCAATGTCGTCCCGCCTCCGCGTCAGAAGATCACTTCGCACGACGCAAACCACAGTGCTCGCAGTACTGCTCCTGGCTGGCTCGGCCCTGTCGCCGGTGGCGTCCGCCGCCCCGGGGCCGGTCTACAAGAATCCCCACGCATCGACGTCCGCGCGAGTGAACGACCTGCTCAAGCGGATGAGCCTCGACGACAAGATCGGCCAGATGACCCAGGCCGAACGCGGCGCGGTCACCCCCGAACAGGCCGCCGCGCTCAAACTGGGGTCCCTGCTCTCCGGCGGCGGCTCGGTACCCGCCAGCAACACACCGAACGGGTGGGCCGACATGGTCGACTCGTACCAGAAGGCGGCGATTTCGACGCCGCTCGGCATCCCCACGCTCTACGGTGTCGACGCGGTGCACGGCCACAACAATGTCTACGGCGCGACGATCTTCCCGCACAACATCGGCCTCGGTGCGGCCAACAATCCGCGCCTGGTGGAGAAGATCGGCCGCGCGACGGCGCTGGAAGTCGCCGGAACCGGCCCGCAGTGGGACTTTTCGCCGTGCCTGTGCGTCGCTCGTGACGATCGCTGGGGCCGGACCTACGAATCCTTCGGCGAATCCCCGCGCGACGCCATCGCGAACGCGTCGGCCATCACCGGTCTCCAAGGGCGCAGGCTCGGCGAGAAACCGGGATCGGTGCTCGCGACGGCGAAGCACTACGTCGGCGACGGCGGTACGACGAACGGCGTCGACCAGGGCAATACCGAGATCAGCGAACGAGAACTGCGCCAGATCCACCTGCCGCCGTTCCGGGAGGCGATCGACCGCGGCGTGGGCTCGGTGATGATCTCGTTCTCCAGCTTCCAGGGAGTGCGCATGCACGCCCAGAAGTACCTGATCACCGACGTTCTCAAGCGGGAGCTGCGGTTCTCCGGCCTGGTGATCTCGGACTACAACGCGATCAACCAGATCGACGGCAAGGAAGGCTTCACCCCCGAAGAAGTGCGGCTCTCGGTCAACGCGGGCATCGATATGTTCATGGTCCCGTGGGACGCGCCGCAGTTCATCTCCTATCTCAAGGCCGAGGTCGAAGCGGGCCGCGTCTCCCGCGACCGGGTCGACGACGCGAACCGCCGCATCCTGGCGGAGAAGTTCAAGCTCGGCCTGTTCGAGCATCCGTACACCGACCGTTCGCTCCAGAAGACCTTCGGCAGCAAGGAACACCGTGAACTGGCCCGGCAGGCCGTCCGCGAATCCCAGGTGCTGCTGAAGAACGACGGTGTGCTACCGCTGGCGAAGAAGAACAACAAGATCTTCGTCGCGGGCAAGAACGCGAACGACATCGGCAACCAGGCCGGCGGCTGGACGCTCACCTGGCAAGGCCAGAGCGGCCCGGTGATCCCGGGCACGACCATCCTCGACGGGATCAAGTCGGGGGCGGGGAAGGGAACCACGGTGACCTATGACCGTGCGGGTAACGGAATCGACAGCAGCTACAAGGTCGCCCTCGCCGTGGTGGGCGAAACGCCGTACGCCGAAGGACAGGGAGATCGTCCGAACGGCTTCGGGCTCGACGCGGAAGACCTCGCCACGATCGCCAAACTGAAAGCCTCCGGGGTCCCGGTCGTCGTGGTGACCGTGTCCGGGCGCCCGCTCGACATCGCTCCGCAACTGCCGCAGTTCGACGGGCTTCTCGCCGCCTGGCTCCCGGGCAGCGAAGGCGCCGGCGTCGCCGATGTCCTTTACGGCGACTACAACCCGACCGGGAAGCTGACGTTCAGCTGGCCGACCAGCGCGGCGCAGGAACCGGTGAACGTCGGTGACGGCAAGAAGGCGCTGTACCCGTACGGCTACGGCCTGCGGTACCGCCGGTAGGGCCTCGTGAGTGGTAAGGACGGTTCTAACCGTCCTTACCACTCACGAGACCTGGAGTCAGGCGGCGGCGGGTTCGGGCACCGGCACGTGCGGACGCGGAGCCGGACGGCGCATGGTGAGCGCGGCGAGCACGCCCAGCACCAGTACCGCGGCCGGGAGCAGCAGTGTCACCCTTGCCGCATCGGTCAGTCCATTGTGGATGGCGTCGAGCGCGAGCCGCTGGGCCTGCTCGGCGACGCCGGACGGCAGGCCGGGGAACGCCGCCGTCCCGGAGGAACCGAATTCCCCGGTCGATTCCGCGGCCTTCGCGACACCTTCCGCGAACGGGGCCCGGTACCGCTCCGGCAAGGCGCTCGCGGCCACCGCGGCCTCGTCGGCGATCGAAGCGCTGATCCTTGCCTGCAGCAGCACACCGACGGCGGCGCTGCCGAGCACGCCGCCGACCTGGCGCGCGGTGTTGAAGATGCCCGACGCGGTCCCGACGAGCCGCGGCTCGACCGAACTCATCGCCAGGTTGCCCATCGGTGCGAAGATGAACCCGATCCCGAAGCCCGCCACCAGCAACGCCGGGGTGAGCGCCCAGGCGTTCGCGCCCGCCCGTGCGGTCAGCGCCGCCAGTGCCAGCCCCGCGCCCAGCGCCGCCAGCCCGATGATCAGCAGGACCTTGCGGTTCACCTTGTCCGAAGCACGGCCGACGAACGGGCCGATCAAGCCGCCCAGCAGCGACATCGGCGCGAACAGCAGGCCGGACATCGTCGGCGACTCGCCGAGCACGGCCTGGATGTAGATCACCAGCGGAAGGAACATGCCGGTCATCGCGAAGCCGACGGTGACCGCGGTCAGCGCTCCGGCCGAGAAGTTACGGTTCGCGAAAACGCCCAGCGGCAACAAGGGTTCCTTGCGGTTGAGCCGCTGCCACACCACGAAAGCGACCAGCAGGGCGACACCGGCGCCGATGATCTCGAACACGGTGATCGACCCGAAGACGCGGCCCCAGCCGTACTGCTGTCCATTTTGGACACCGTAGACGACGCAGAACAGGCCGGCTCCCGACAGCAGGATGCCGGGGACGTCGAAGGAATGTGAGTGCTTCGGCTGCCAGTCCGGCACCTTGAGCAGTGCCAGCGCGAGCGCGACCACACCGACCGGCAGGTTGACGAAGAAGATCCATTCCCAGCCGAGATGGTCGACGAGCACACCGCCGAGCAGCGGACCGACGATGGCGGCGATCCCGGCGACGCCGCTCCAGAGGCCCATCGCGGGGCCGCGTTTCGACGGCGGGAACAGATGGCTGATGAACGCGAGGGTCTGCGGTGTCATCAAGGCGGCGCCGAGTCCCTGCACCGCGCGGGCCGCGATCAGCGTTTCGACCGAGCCGGACAGGCCGCACCACAGCGAGGCCAGCGTGAACACCACGAGCCCGGCCAGGTAGACGCGTTTCGGGCCGAAACGGTCGCCGAGCCTGCTGGCGAACAGCATCGGCACCGCGTAGGCGAGCAGGTAGACACTGATCACCCAGACGATCGCGTTCAGGCCCGCGCCGAGTTCGCGCAGCATCGCGGGAATCGCGGTCGAAACGATCGTGGTGTCCAGCAGGATCATGAAGAAACCCAGGCACAGCGCGGAAAGCGCCGCCCAGGGGTCAGCTTGTCGCGCGTTCATCGCTGTCGTCCTCGGTGACCAGGTTCAGGTGCGGGGTGCAGTGCTCCTGGAACCGGATACGGCCGGATTCCAGGTCTTCGACCAGCTTCTTGGTCCACTCGAGTTCGAAGGCCCGCCGCGCGGTGGCGTAGGACCAGTCGAGCCAGTAGATCTCGGGAAGCTTGTGCTCGTTGACGAGGTTTTCGAGAACGACCCGGTCGGAGGCGATGGCGGCCTGAAGCCGCAGCACACGGTGCTTGAGGTGGGTGAGCGACATTTCCGGGCCGAGCTCGTCGATGACGGCGAGCGCGCTGAGGTACTCGGGGTACTCCTCGGCGGGGTTGGCCAGCATGTCCTGCGCCCGGTCGACGAACTCGTCTCGACCGGCGTCCGTCATCGCGTACACGGTGCGCTCGGGGCGCTTCCCGTCGCGCTGCGTCTCGACGACCTCGACGAAACCGTTCTGCACCAGGCGATCCACCGTGTGGTAAAGCGAGCCCGCCTTCACCTTGACGCGCGTGTTGACGAAGCGCTCCCGCATCAGCTGCGCCATCTCGTACGGATGCATGGCCCGTTCGTGAAGGAGTTCCAGCACCGCCATGGCGAGTGGGGTGAGCTTCGAGGCCATGGATGATCCCCTCGGACGATTCCTTACTGATTATTCCGAGTGGACTATATGGTAGGACCGGTCCGGGTTCAAGTACGGGGTTCGCGTGCTTGAAGGCGTGACTCGCGTGCTCGGAGGCGGAACTCGCGTGTCAGTTCAGGGGTCTCGGCCCGATTTCGCGTTCGAGGAAGCGGTGGTACTCGATGGCCGCGATCGAGTTCTCCAGCTGTTCGAACGTCGGGGCGGGGAGCGCGCCGTTGAAGACGATGGTGAGGCTCTTGCGCGGGATGTTGATGACGTACGGATCGACGTCGAGTTCTGCACAGTGGCTCCGCAGGACCGCGGTCCAGTGGTCGAGGTCCTCGTCCTCGCCGAGGTGCTCCCATCGCGCGACGATCCAGTTGCCGTTGATCAGCTGGCCCGCCATCTCCCGCGGATCGTGGACCATGTACGGCTCGGCGACGTCGTTCATCGCCCGAGGTGATCGAGGAGCGCGGCGAAGGACTCGGCCGGGAGCACCAGGATCGGCCGGGTCTCGTCCGGCATCGCCCACTGTTTGGTGTCCCGGATGCCGACCAGGCCGGGCGCGGCGCCGACCTCGACGCAGGCGTTCTCTTCCCAGTGCGTGTAGGTCGACTTGTGCCAGCCGGTCATGTTCTCGTGCCAGGTGGTCATCGGAGGCCCTTTCCCCAGTGACTGTTTCGGCAAGTAGACGGGTTGCGCGGCAGCAAGGTTGGCGAGATCGGGTGATCTGTGCCCGTTGGTCGGTGAACGGCTTCGGTGATCGCGTTCGGCGCACGAAAGGGGACTTTCACCGACAGCTGCTTTACCCACGATGCACTCTCGGAGTGCATAGCGCAAAGGGTCTTAGGTCACCGAAGTGAATCGGCCGCGAGCTGTCGGTAGTCGGCGGCGATCCGCGTCAGATGCGAGCAGGCGATGTCGCCGTAGGTGGCGTAGTGCTCGACTTCGGTGAAGTTCTTCTCGTAGTCGGCCACTTCGCGTTCGTCCGTGACGAGCGCCGTGGCCGTCTGAGTCCCGAGGAGCACCGCGCGCGAGTCGTAGATGTCGAAACCGTGGAGGACCGGGACCGAAACCGGTGCGGTCCACGGGATCACGCCCAGCCGCACCCGGCCGCGCCGGGACACCTCGATGAGGTGGCCGAGCTGGGCCAGCATCGTCGCCGCACCGCCCATGTTCCAGCGCAGGGCGCCTTCGGTGAGCACGAAGTGGAACTCGCGGTTCGAGTCGAGGATCCGCTGGCGTTCCAGCCTGGCATCGACCGTCTGGTCGCGTTCGTCGGCAGGCAGCGAATCACCGAACAGGGCGGTGATGTAGTCGCGGGTCTGGAGCAGGCCGAACACGATGGTCGGCTGGAAACTCCGGATACGGGCGGACGCCGTCTCGATCTTGCCGATGCGCTGCTGCATCCGCCAGGCACCGCGCTGGAGGACGACGCGGGCGGATGACGCCTCTTCACGGAGGTCCCGGGTGATCGCGACGAGCGCCCGCCGGACCTTCGCGGGCGCGCGGTAGACGCGGCACAGCGCGACGACCTGTTCCTCGGTCGGCATGAACGCGCCGGTTTCGACCCGCGAGACCTTCGACTGACTGAGGCCGGTGAGCCTGGCCGCTTCGGTACCGGACAACCCGGCGGCTTTGCGCAGACGGCGCAATTCGGTGGAGAGGTGGTCCTGGTTCGTCACGCACGGCTTTCTGGGGCGATCGCGGTCAGCGGATCCGTCACGATAACCCGCGAAGCCGCTTTCAGCGAGGAAGCGCCGAAGCCCGCCAAGCCCCTTCGCCGGGCGCGAGCGGAGCCCGCACGAGCGAAGCCTTGTCCGCCCACCACGAATCCCGTTTCGGGGCCGGTTCCGGTGCCCGCGCACTGGCCGCCGCCGCGACGACGGCGGTCAGGGCGGCGAGTTCGGTGTCGTCCGGGTTGCCCCGGACGACACGCAGCAGCGGGGTTTCGGGCGCGGTCACAGCGGGATGTTCCCGTGCTTCTTGGGCGGCAGCGTCTCCCGCTTGCCCTGGAGCAGCGAGAGCGCCTTCGCGATGTGGCCGCGGGTGTGCGCGGGCACGATCACCGAGTCGACGTAGCCGCGCTCGGCCGCCGCGTACGGGTTCAGGAGCGTGTCCTCGTACTCCTGGATCAGCTCGGCGCGCAGCGCGTCGACGTCCTTGCCGTCGGCGGCGGCCGCGGCGAGGGTCTTGCGGTGCACGATGTTCGCCGCGCCCTGCGCGCCCATGACCGCGACCTGCGCCGTCGGCCAGGCCAGGTTGATGTCCGCGCCGAGGTGCTTCGAACCCATGACGTCGTACGCGCCGCCGTACGCCTTGCGGGTGATGACGGTGACGAGCGGGACGGTCGCTTCGGCGTAGGCGTAGATCAGCTTCGCGCCGCGCCGGATGATGCCGTTCCACTCCTGGTCGGTGCCGGGAAGGAAGCCTGGGACGTCGACGAAGGTCAGCACCGGGATGTTGAACGCGTCGCAGGTGCGCACGAACCGCGCGGCCTTCTCGGACGCGTCGATGTCGAGGCAGCCGGCGAACTGGGTCGGCTGGTTCGCCACGATGCCGACGCTGCGCCCGTCCACCCGGCCGAAGCCGACCAGGATGTTGGGCGCGAACAGCTCGTGCACCTCGAGGAAGTCGCCGTCGTCGACGATGCGGGTGATGACCTCGTGCATGTCGTACGGCTGGTTCGGCGAGTCCGGGATCAGCGTGTCGAGCTCGCGGTCGGACTCGGTGACGTCGTCGAAGAACCCGCCGGGGGCCGCGTCGGTCTCGAAGACGGGAGCCTCGGAAAGGTTGTTCGCCGGGAGGAACGAGAGCAGTTCCTTGACGTAGGCGATCGCGTCCTCGTCGTCGGAGCCGAGGTAGTGCGCGTTGCCCGAACGGGTGTTGTGCGTGCGCCCGCCGCCGAGCTCCTCGAAGGAGACCTCTTCGCCGGTCACGGTCTTGACGACGTCGGGGCCGGTGATGAACATGTGCGAGGTCTTGTCGACCATCACCACGAAGTCGGTCAGCGCCGGCGAGTAGACGTGCCCGCCCGCGTTGGCGCCCATGATCAGCGAGATCTGCGGGATGACGCCGGACGCCTTGACGTTGCGGTTGAAGATCTCGCCGTAGAGCCCGAGCGAGACGACGCCTTCCTGGATCCGCGCGCCGCCGCCCTCGTTGATGCCGATGATCGGGCGGCCGGTCTTGATCGCCAGGTCCATCACCTTGACGATCTTCTCGCCGTACACCTCACCGAGTGAACCGCCGAAGACCGTGACGTCCTGGCTGAACACGCACACCGGACGACCGTCGACGGTGCCGTACCCGGTGACGACGCCGTCGCCGTAGGGCCGGTTCTTCTCCTGGCCGAAGTTGACCGAGCGGTGCTTCGCCAGTTCGTCGAGTTCGACGAACGAGCCCTCGTCCAGCAGCAGGTCGATCCGCTCGCGGGCGGTCTTCTTGCCCTTGGCGTGCTGTTTCTCCACCGCCCTCGCGGAACCCGCGTGTACCGCCTCGTCATACCGGCGGTACAGGTCGGCCAGCTTACCGGCCGTGGTGTGGATGTCCGGTTCGTCCTCGGGCGGCGTCCCGAGCGGCTCCGTCGCACTGCTCATGAAAGCGCAGCCTAGCTACTCGACGGTCACTTCGCGTGTGGCGTAGGCAACGTCCGTCAGCGGTGGCGGGTCGTGAGTGGTCGCGGACGACCGGTCCGTGAAGGCCTCCTTCCCTACCCTCAAAGTAGGGAAGGAGGCCTTCACTACCTGACCCACGATCAGCCCCAGCCAAATCCAGTACCGGCGGACCCATCCCTCACTGGACGGAGGCGCGCACCAGACCGGACTCGTAGGCCGCGATCACCAGCTGCGCCCGGTCCCGCGCCGCGAGTTTGTGCAGGAGGTGGCCGATGTGCGTCTTCACCGTCGCCAGCCCGAGATGCAGGGTCCCGGCGATCTCGTCGTTCGACAGTCCGCGCGCGATCAGGCTCAGGACCTCGCGTTCGCGGGTGGTGATGTTGTCCAGCGAAGCCGCGACGCGCTGCCCGGGTTCGGGCAGCCGGGCGAACTCGGCGATGAGCCTTCGCGTGATCGACGGGGCCAGCAGTCCTTCGCCCGCCGCGACGACCCGGATCGCGGTCAGCAGCTCGGCGGGCGGGGTGTCCTTCAGCAGGAATCCGCTCGCGCCCGCGCGCAGGGCCGAATACACGTAGGCGTCGAGGTCGAAGGTCGTCAGCATCAGCACGTGGACGCCTTCGGTGGCGGCCGACGCGCAGATCCGCCGGGTGGCTTCGATCCCGTCCAGTTCGGGCATGCGGACGTCCATCAGGACGACGTCGGGGCGCTCCTTCTCGGCGAGTTCCGCGGCCTCCGCGCCGTCGCTCGCCTCGCCGACGACTTCGAGGTCCGGCGCGCTGTCGACGAGCACGCGGAAGCTGCCGCGCAGCAACGCCTGGTCGTCGGCGATCAGTACGCGGATCATCGTGTCCCCACTTCCTTGGCGGCGTACGGCAGCCGCGCGAACACCCGGAATCCCCCGGCGGGCAGCGGGCCCGCTTCGAAGTCACCACCGTAGACGGCGACGCGTTCGCGCATGCCGATCAAACCGTGCCCGCCGGGCGTCGACGGCGAACCTTCGCCGCGCCCGTCGTCGACGATTTCGACGCTGACCTCGCCGGGGCCTTCGGTGATCGTGACCCGGCAGGCCGACGGTCCCGCGTGCTTCACGACGTTGGTCACCGCCTCCTGCGTGATGCGGTAGACCGAAAGCGCGACACCTTCCGGGAGGTCGTCCACCGCCTCGCCGGTCAGCTCGACGCGCACCCCGGCCTGTCCGGCGCGTTCGGCCAGGGTGCGCAGGTCGGCGAGTTTCGGCGCGGGGCCGAGCGCGGCCTCGGGCGTCCCGTCACCGGAACGGAGGACGCCGAGCATCCGCCGGAGTTCGACGAGCGTCTCGCGGCTGGTGAGTTCGATGACTCGCAACGCTTCGCGTGCTTCTTCCGGCTGTTCTCGCGCGACGTGGTTGCCGACGGCCGCCTTGACCGCGATCAGGCTCATGCTGTGCGCGACGACGTCGTGCATCTCGCGCGCGATACGCAGCCGTTCGTCGGAAACCGCCTGATCGGCTTGAGTTTCCGCGAGCTGGGCCAGGTTCGCGCGCCGTTGCCGCGTCATCCAGCCGAGTGCCCACGAGCCCGCCACCCCGCCGCCCGCGAAGGCCGTCGACGCGATCGTGTTCGGGCCCAGCCGCAGGAACTCGAAGATCATGACTACGACCAGGCCGAGGCCCATCGCGATCAGCGAGCGGGCACGCGGGTGTTCCAGCGCCACGGTGTAGAGGGCGCACGCGGTGGCCAGGAGCGCGGCCGGGCCCAGCCCGTTGCCGGCGAGCAGGGCCGGGACCAGGGCGCCCAGGCCGAGGCCGTAGGCGATCAGCGGCCGGTGGCGCCGCAGCGCGATCGCGATCCCGCTGGCGGCGACCGTCGCCCAGGCGAGCCACATCGGGATGGCGATGAGGAACGTCCAGGTCTTCGCGGCCAGGTTCCCGCCGACGGCCACGACGAGCACCAGCGCGAGGAGCGCGTCGATCGTGTACGCCACCCGCTGGGGGAGCGCCGACGGCTGTTTCATACGGCGAACTTAACCGGACATGTGGTGCGTGCGCGTCCGTCCGGCGGAGGTCAACCCCAGGGTGGAGATCAGCTTCCCTGAGTCGCCGCGAAGAACTTCTTCAGCTTCTCGCGCCGGCTTCGTAGCGCCTCGGGCACGATGTCGTCCTGTCCGGCGGGGACGGTCTGGGTCACCTCGACCATGGTGCCGTCGAGTTCGGAATGGCTGAACTCCCAGCGGACGATCCCGCCCCGTGGCAGCGAAAACTCCAGCAGCCGCGGCGGTTCCTCGTGGATGACCGTGCCCTCGGCCGGTTCGGCGGTGAGACGGGCCCAGACCTCATCGAGCGGTTTCCAGACCAGGTCGCGACGGAAGCGGATCACCTTGCCGTCGCCGGTTTCCAGAACTTCGCCCTCGGCGAGCCCGAACTCCTCGGTGTAGGCCTCGATCGGGCCGATCCAGTCGGCCGACGGCTCATGGTCCACGCCGTCGAGCAGGGCGACGAGCGCCACGAGGCAGCTATCCCAGCCAGCGGCCGTGCGGGGCGCCGCGATCTTGGCGATGGCGGGTTCACCACGGCCGAACGTATGCGTGAAGAGCAGACGGCTGCCGTCGCCGTCCGGAGTGATCTCCCAGCGCAGCACGTCGTCGTTCCAGCTGAACACGAACACGCGGGGTTCGTCGGCTTCGAGGACTTTGCCCGCGGTCGGGGCCTCTTCGCCCTCGAAGCTGAATTCGATCTTTCCGCCCGGTCGCAGGTCGACTGTGACCGCTGCGGGAAACCATTTCGCGAGCTTCGACGGTTCGGTGATCGCCTGCCAGACACGCTCCGGCCGGTCTGCGAGACGACGTTCCATCCGTAGCGCCGGACGTTCCCCGACGGTCTCCAACCGGGCGCGAGAGTTCACGGTGACCTCCTTATCTGCTTTGACGCTAATATAACCACGGGCTAATATTTGATCAAGTGTCGAGGTGGACGCCGATCCCGTCCCGCCCCGGCGCGAGTTCCGCACGCAGCACCAGATCGTCGTCGTAATCGCCCCCGTTCTGGTGACGGAACGGGATCGGGTCCTGAATGGCCAGCGTCCGCAGCCGTTCGCGCAGCGCCGCGGCCGCGGCTTCGAATTGCCCTGGCGAGACGCGGTCGGCGCCGCAGATCGTCAGCGGGGGCAGGACCGACATGCCCGCGTACCAAAGTGTCCCGTGCTGCAACGGGAACAGCAGGTCACCGATGTCGCCGTTCACCCCGCGCGGGCCGATCGTGGCCTCCGGCGCCCCCGCGGTCAGCACGACCATGGCGCGCTTCCCGGCCAGCGCGCCTTCGCCGTAGCGCGCCGTCCGGCCGTCGGGGCGCTGGACGCCGTAGGCGAAACCCTTGACGAAGACGCGGTCGAACCAGCCCTTGAGGATGGCGGGCATTCCGTACCACCACAGCGGGAATTGGATGATCACGGTGTCCGCCCACGCCAGTTTTTCGTGTTCGGCGCGGATGTCCTCGCCGAGCTCGCCGGTCTCGAAGGCGCACTTCGACGTCGCGCCGACGACAAGCCGGTCCGGGGAAGCGGCCCGGCCGAAGTCGTCGGCGTCGACGACTGCCTTCCACTTCATCGCGTACAGATCGGATTCCCGGACGTCGGCGCCCTGCGCGCGGAGGGCGCTCAACCCCTCGTCGCGCAGCGAGCCGCCGAGGGAACGGGGTTCGGGGTGGGCGAAGATCCACAGCACGTTCATGGTCCCACCGTCGCGTGTTCTCCCCGCCGCGGACGAGTGGCCTGATGGACAACATGTGCAAGAATCGAGCCATGGGCTTCTTCGTGCATCCCGGCCGTCATCGGGTCGCCGTGCTGGTCCGCCACGGAATGCTGGTGATGGAGCTGGGGATCGTCACCCGGCTGTTCGGCACGGCCAAGTCCGCCGACGGCGAGCCGCTCTACGAGGTCGTCACCTGCACGCCGGAACCGGGGCAGATCCGGACCGACGCCGACGTCACGATCTCGGTCGCGCTCGGGCCGGAGGTGCTGGCCGAGGCCGACACCGTGGTCATCCCGGCGTCGTCCACCGAATACGAACCGTCGGGGCACGACCTCACCGAGCCGCTCGCGCGGGCGCTGGAGCTGATCCGCCCGGAGGCCAGGATCGCGTCGATCTGCACGGGTGCCTTCGTGCTCGCCGCCGCCGGCCTGCTCGACGGCCGGAAGGCGACCACGCACTGGCGATCGGCGCTGGACTTCCAGGCGAAGTTCCCGAAGGTCGACCTGGATCCCAACGTGCTCTACACCGACGACGGGAACGTGCTGACCGCGGCGGGCGTCGCGTCCGGGATCGATCTCTGCCTGCACATGATCCGCTGCGATCACGGTGCCGCGGTCGCGAACGAGGTCGCGCGCGGAACGGTCGTCTCGCCACACCGCGAGGGCGGGCAGGCGCAGTTCATCCGGCGGCCGGTGCCGGAGCCGCAGTCCTCTTCGACGGCGGCGGCGCGTGCCTGGGCGCTCGAGAACCTCGACAGGCCGCTGACGCTGCGCGAACTCGCGGCGAAAGAGGCGATGAGCACGAGGACGTTCACGCGGCGATTCCGCGACGAGGTCGGGATCTCGGCGTTGCAGTGGCTGACCCAGCAGCGGATCGAACGAGCCCGCCAACTGCTCGAAGAGACCGATCTGCCGGTGGACAAGGTCGCCACCGAAGCGGGCTTCGGCACCGCCGCGTCGCTGCGTCAGCATCTGCAGGCGGCGTTGGGGGTCTCGCCGAGCGCGTATCGGAACACCTTCCGCGAAGCCGTCTGAAAGCAGCTGACCGCCTGGTAACTTACCCTGGGATAAGTTCCGGAGGTGGTCAGTGAAGGCCCTGAAAATCGCCGAACGGGTGTTGTTCGCGAGCGCCGCGATCGGCACGGTGTACTCCGCGAGGACAGGCAATCGGAAGCTGCGACTCGCGACCAAGCCCGCCGCGGTCCCGGTGCTCGCCGCCAGGGTCGCGCGTTCGCGGGGGCTCGCGCCGGGGGAGAAGGGGCTGCTCGTCACCGCGTTGATCGCGGCGGGCGCGGGCGACCACTTCATGGGCCGGTCCGACGAGGACGGCCAGCTGATCAGGGGTGCGACCTCGTTCGGTGTCATGCAGGTGCTGTACTCCGCGCTGTTGTGGCGCCGCGGTGCCCGCCCGCGCGCGGCGACCGCGCCGCCCAGGCTGGCGGCGTGGGCCGCGGCCGCGGTCGCGATGGCGTTGCCGAAGCCGTCCCCGGTCTCTTCGGTGCTTTCGGTCTACGGAGGCCTGCTGAGCACGACGTCGACCCTCGCGGCCGACCCGGTGCTGGCGCCGAAGGCCAAGGTCTCGGGCGGGATGGTGGTCCCGTCGGGTGACCGCCGCACCTGGATCGCCGCCGGCGCGCTGCTGTTCTCCGCGTCGGATCTGGCGATCCTGATCCGCCGCGACTTCGTCACCAGTGAGCGGGTGCGGGCCAACCTCGAAACCTTCGTGCTGACTTCGTACCTCGCGTCGCAGTGGCTGCTCGTCGAAGGCATGACCGCAGAAAGTTAAGCACCTACTTGACTATTGTCCGGCGTGGGCGGATAGTTAAGCATGTGCCTAACCAACGCATGGACCAGGTGTTCAAGGCGCTGTCCGACGGGACGCGCCGCGAAATGATCGAGCGCCTCACCCGGGGCCCCGCCTCGGTGGGGGAGCTCGCGCAGCCGTTGTCGATGTCGCTGCCCGCCGTGATGCAGCACCTCCAGGTGCTGGAGGCCAGCGGGCTCGTCCGGTCGGAGAAGGCGGGGCGCGTCCGTACCTGCCACCTCGAACCGGACGGACTGCGGATGGCCGAGGACTGGCTCGGCGGGCAGCGCACCGGCTGGGAACACCGGCTCGATCGCCTTGGCGGCTTTCTGGACTCCGACGAAAGGCAAAGGTCATGACCGTCAAACACGCCACTTTCACCCTCGAGCGCGTCTACCCCGTGGCGCCGGAACGCGTTTTCGCCGCTTGGTCGGATCCGGCCGCGAAGGCCGGTTGGATCACCGTGCCCGGCGGCGGGCACTCCCTCGACTTCCGGGTCGGCGGCCGCGAGGTCATCAGCGGTCCCCCCGGCGGCAAGCAGATGCTCTTCGAAGCCCGCTATGAGGACATCGCGGAAAACGAGCGGATCGTCTACGCGGGGAAGCTCTCCGCGGACGACGTCCTGGCGACCGTTTCGGTCACGACGATCCTGCTCGAAGCAGAGGAAGGCGGCACCCGGCTGACGTTGATCGAGCAGGGCACCTTCCTCGACGGCCACGAAGAGCCGGCATGGCGAGAGCAGGGCACGGGCGACTGGCTCGATGCGCTGGGGAAGGTTTTGTCGGCAGTATGAACACATGCTGACCGCTGAACTGATCGTCGACAGCCGTGTCCCGTCGGAACCCGCGCTCTCCCCGGATGGACGGTGGATCGCCTACCAGGTCGCCACCATCGCGAAGGGCAGCCCTGAAATCTGGCTGGCGGGCGTGGACGGTGAGGAAAAGCCGCGGAAGCTGGCCGAGGGGTCCTCGCCCCGGTGGTCGCCGGACTCCCTCTACTTCCTCCGGGACGGGCTGATTCACACGGAGGACGGGCCGCTGTTCGCCTGGCGGAGCGAGATCACGGCGTTCCTCCCGATGCGCGAGCGGATCGTGTTCATCGCCGAAGACGAGACGCCTGCCGCGGAAATCTGGGTCTGGAGTGAAAGCCTCCGTCCGGCACGGCTGCGGAGCTTCGACCCGCGAACCGGTGAGATCACGACACTGCTCGAAGACCACGTGGTCGACGTCGCCCGTCGCCAGGACGACGGGGCGCTCGCCGTGGTGACGTGGCCGACCCCGGAGACCGATCCCGGCGCGCTCGAACCCCGGCTTTCCGTGCTGAACCTGGAAAGCGGAGAACGGCGTGACCTAGGGAGGTCCGCGTTCGAAACCAAGAGCCCGGTCTGGTGGCGGGACGGGGACGGCTGGCACATCACGTATCTCGCGACCCCGGAAATCGTGGGCGGCTGGGCGGTCTTCGACGTGCCCGTGGAAACGGGTGAGCACCGGAACCTGACGCCGGAAGTGGCCTGTCCGATCAGGCTCGCACAGGTCGATTCCGGCGCGCCGCTGGTGCTCGTCGCCGACGGTCTCGACACGGCCCTTCACCGGCTCGGTGCCGGCGAAGTGTCGTTGTGGCGAGGGCAGGCGGACGCGATCGCTTCGAACGGCGAGATCGTGGCCGTCGTGCTGAGCACCGCCCACCGCCCGGTGGATGTCCATTGTGGACTCATCGGTGAGCCGCTGACGCGCGTGAGCGATACTGCGCCAGAGCTTGCCGAGATTCTCTGGGGATCGCAGGAACGCTTGTCCTATAAGGCTTCCGACGGTCTCACGCTGGACGGACTGCTCGTTCTCCCGCCGGGGAAGACCCGGGCCGACGGACCTTTCTCGCTGGTCACCGTGGTGCACGGCGGACCGTATGACCGGTACGCGGACCGCTTCATGCTCGGCTGGTTCCCGTCGGCGCAGTGGCTGGCCCTGGCAGGGCACGCCGTCTTCCTGCCGAATCCCCGTGGGGGACAAGGCCATGGGCACGAATTCGCCGCTTCTGTCGCGGGACGGGTAGGCCTGGAGGAATGGAGCGATCACGAGACCGGGATCGATCTCCTCATCGCTGAAGGAGTGGCCGATCCGGAGCGGCTCGGGATCGCGGGCGGGAGTCACGGCGGATATATGACGGCCTGGGCCGTCGGGCAGACCCGCCGGTTCAAGGCGGCACTGATGGTCGCCGGGATCTGTGACTGGGGAATGCTCGCCGCGACCGGTGAACTCGGTCCGCTGGTGGAAGCCGCGCACGGCGGAAGTATCGGCTGGGAAGGAACAGGCCCGCACCGGCACGATCAGCTCAGCCCGATCTCCTTCGCGTCGAAGATCGAGACCCCCGTGCTGATCGTGCACGGTGCGGAAGACACGAACGTCCCCTTGTCCCAGGCGGAATTCTTCCACCGCGCGCTACGCCACTTCGGCGTCGAACACGACCTCGTCGTGTATCCCGGCGAAGGGCACAGGATCTCCGAACGGGAACACCAGCTGGATCTGCTCCGCCGCGCCCGCGAGTGGTTCGCGCGGTTGCTCTAGCTTTGCGGTTCGCCGGGGACGTACGTGCCGAAAGTCCATTCGTAGCCTTCGAGGTCGTCGACGCGGCAGCGGTAGTTGCCCCATTCGGTGTTCACCGGTTCCCAGACCGACGTCGCGCCGGCTTCGATGGCGGAGGCGAACACGGCGTCCACGGCTTCCTGCGTCGGAAGGCTCACGTAGAGGCCGTGGCCGACGGTTTCGCCCTTGCGTGCCGGGCGGTCGTAGTCCTCCTCCGCGCTGAACACGATGATCCGGACTTCGCCGAGCCGCAGTTCCGCGTGCAGGATCAGGCCTTTGTCGTCGGGGTACTCCGTGGTGGTCTCGAAGCCGAAGGCGCGTTCGAGCCAGCGAAGGGCCTTGGGGGCGTCGTTGTAAGCGAGGTAGGAGTGGAGGGAGGCGGTGCGTTCCTGGGTTTCGGTCATGGGCACAGCCTCGCAACCGATGCGGACAACCACGGTCCTCGATTCGCGGCTGTTTCTTCACCAGAGCAGCCGCAGACCGAGCACGGTGATGAGCGCGCTCGACGCCAGCGCGGTCATCAGCCGTCCACGGCGTCCGGTCAGTGCCTTGCCGAGCATGGCGCCACCGCCCGCGAGGAGCAGTTGCCAGCTGGCCGAGGCCGCGAACGCCGCCGCCACGAAGGCGACGTGTTCCGCTCCGCTCGCCGAGGCCATGTCCTCGCTGCCCAGTACGAGCGCCGCGAAGTAGACCACTGTCGTCGGGTTCAGCAGCGTGATCCCGAGCAGGCTCACGTACGCCTTCATCGGCCCGATCGTGACCGGCTGCGTCACCTCGGCCTTCGCGGAGTCGCGGAAGGTCCGGATCCCGCTGAGTCCGATGTGGACGGCCAGCGCGAGCAGGATCACCACCGATGTCCAGCGCAGCGGTACGGCGATCGGCTCGATGAGAGGGATGAGCCTGCCGCCGCCGAGAACCGCGACCAGCGCGTACAACCCGTCGGCCGTGGCGACGCCGAGCGCGGCGTACGCGCCGATCCTGAGCCCCGATCTGGCCGTCAGCACGACGAGATAGGTCGCGACCGCGCCCACCGGGATGGCGATGCCATACCCGGCGAGCAGGCCCGCGACGAGCGCGGCGCTCACGGTCGGACTGGTGTCGGCCTCCGCCAGGACCCGGCCTGCTGCTGCACCCGCACCCGTCGGACGACGGAGGACGGGGTCAGGAAGGCGAGGGTCGAAGTCATGGGAGAAGGATGCGAACGGGCGGCCGCTCGCGCAACACAATTACTTCGGTGGTGGGTCGGCGGCCGCTCACCGCGAGGATCAGGTGGGTCAATGACTGTCCACAAGGGACGACGAGTCGGATTCCGCTGCCCGATTTGAGTACTTGCGCAGTATCGCGCGGTGGTCGTGAGTGGCAAGTGTCGTTCTAACCCTCTTTATCACTCACGACTCCCCGCGAAACCGGACCTGCAGGCATGAAGCAGGCGTGCGCTGACCGAACGGTGACCTATGTGGACATCAAAGGCCCGGCCGGTCGAGAACTTGCCGTGAAGTCAGCGAAAGGCCTGCGCGGCAGGCGTCCACAACCCGCCACGTTTGCCTTGCCCCTCAATAGAACGACCCTTGCCACTCGCGACCACCGCGCGATACTACGCAAAGTACCCAAAACGGGCGTCGGAACCCGGTCGAGGAGTCCCTTGTGGACCGTTATGTGCGCGCCTGATACCCGTGGCGAGGTGGCCCGCTGCCGACCCGCCACATTTGCCCTGCCGCACCACTCAAGAGTGGGCGGGCTGCAGAGCGGCGTCCAGGTCGGCCAGCAGCTTGGCCTTCGGCCGTGCCCCGACGGTCGTCCACACTGGACTCCCGCCCCGGAAGAGGATCAGCGTCGGCAGCGACATGACCTGATAATTCCTTGCCGTGAGCGGGTTTTCGTCGGAGTTGAGCTTGCGGATGAGCAGCGAGCCCGCTCGCTCTTCGGCGATCTGCTCGAGCACCGGCGCGATCATGTGGCAGGGCGGGCACCATTGCGCCCAGAAGTCCACCAGGACGGGCGTGTCCTGATCCAGGACGAGAGCTTGGAAGGTTTCGTCGGTGACGACGGACAGGGGCATTCAGGCCTCCTCGTTTCGCGGCACGACGACGCACGGCCCCGGCGGCGTTTTCAGCGCGCCCGCCAGCTTGGTCAGCAGGCTTTCCCGCACGTCGTTGAGCCTGGCCAGACAGGCGTCCACCTCGGCGAGTTTGCGTTGGTAGACCTCGATCGAATCGGCGCACGAGTCACCGGTCTCGTGTCCGGCGCGCAGGCATTCGACGAACGGCCTGGTGTCTTCGAGGCTGAGCCCGACCGCTTGCAGGGTCAGGATCTCGTTCACCAGGCGGTAGTCGTCCTCGTCGTACTCCCGGTAGCCGTTCGACGCGCGCCGTGCGTCGAGAAGCCCTTGTGACTCATAGAAACGCAGCGCGCGGGTGGTGGTTCCGGTGCGCGCGGCGAGTTCGCCGATCCGCATGGAACCGAGCGTAAACCTTGCCCTTGGCGTCAAGGCAAACGTTCAGTCGTCGAGATCGACCCGGATGGTGAGGAGGTTCGTGCCGATCGCCCGTACGGCGGCGCTGTTGACCGTGGGCAGGGTCTTCAGCCGGGCGCGGGCGTCGTCTTCGGGGAGCAGGTGCGCCGTGCCGGTGTGCCACCGGCCCTTGAGCCGCACCCGGACCCGCGGATCGGCCTGGATGTTGCGGACGTACTGCGACTTCTCGCCGAACTCCGAGACGATCCAGAACGAGCGGCCCACCCGGCGGCCACCGATCGGCGTCCGTCGGGGCTCCCCGGACCTGCGGCCGGTGGTCTCCAGGATCGGCTGGGCGGGCAGGCGGACGAGGATCGGGTTGCCGACGTGGCGTTGAAAGGTCGTGGCCACGCGATGCTTGATCTCGTGATAGCGGGACATGGTTCCAGGGTGCCCTACGCTCGGGCCATGGTGAACGAGTCCGACGTGGACCTGGGGGACGGGACCACACTGCACACCTACGACACGGGCGGGGCCGGTCCGGTGGTCTTCTGGCACCACGGCACCCCGAACATCGGCGCCCCGCCGGTCCCGCTGTTCGCGGCGGCCGAGCGGCTCGGGCTGCGGTGGGTCTCCTACGACCGGCCCGGTTACGGCGGTTCCTCGCCGCGGCCCGGCCGGGACGTCGCGTCGGCGGCGTCGGACGTCGCGAGGATCGCCGACGCGCTGGGGATCGAGCGGTTCGCGGTCTTCGGGCATTCCGGAGGCGGACCGCACGCGTTCGCCTGCGCCGCCCTGTTGCCGGAACGGGTGACGGCGATGGTCTGCGTCGCGAGTCTGGCTCCGTACGACGCCGAGGGGCTGGACTGGTTCGCGGGGATGGGCGCGGCGGGAGCCGGCTCTCTGAGGGCAGCCGTGGCCGGCCGGGAGGAGAAGGAGCGGTACGAGGCGACCGCCGAAAACGACGCCGAGATGTTCATCCCCGCGGATCACGCGGCCCTGGCGGGTGACTGGAACTGGGTGCTCGACGTGGTCGGTCCCGCGGTCGAGGGCGGGCCCGGCGCGTTGATCGACGACGATCTCGCGTACGTCGCGCCGTGGGGCTTCCGGCCGTCCGACGTCCAGGCCCCCGTTCTGAACCTGCACGGTGGCGCGGATCGGATCGTGCCGCTCGCGCACGGCGAATGGCTGACCCGGCAGTGCGCGGCGGCCGAGTCGCGCGTCTTTCCCGGGGACGGGCACGTCTCGGTCCTCCGTCACGGGGAGGCCGCGCTCGACTGGCTGGCCGAGCGCGCGTGAGCTGCGACGTCGTCCTGATCCGGCACGCCGAGTCCGTTCCGCCCTCGCCGGGAAAGCCCGACGACCCGGAGCGGCCACTGACCGCGGCGGGCGTGGCGGCCGCGGAACTGCTCGCGCACGAGCTCGCCGCGATGAACCCGACGGCGGTCGTGTCGAGTCCGTACCGGCGAGCGGTCGCGACGGTCGAGCCCGCGGCAAGGAAGGCCGGGCTCGAAGTCATGACACGCTGGGAGCTACGCGAGTGGGACTCGGGATTGGAGCCGACACCGGACTACGCCGGGCACTACGAGCGCAGCTGGGCGGATCCGGATTTCGCGCGCCCGGGCGCCGAGAGCCTGCGGCAGCTGACGGCGCGCGCGATGGCCGCCGTCGATCGGCTCGCGGCGGAGCATGACGGCGGTGTCGTGCTGGTGGGCAGTCACGGGACCTTCGTGTCCCGGCTGCTGGCCGGGGTCAGGCCGGGGATCGGCTGGCCGTTCTCCCGGGACATGCCGATGCCCGCCGTCCACCGGCTGCGCTGGCCCCACGAGAACTATCCGGCGCCGAAAGCGGCACGAAGCGACCGCTCGTAGTCCTGCCGCGAGAACGTCAGATCACCGATGCTGCGGTAATCCCAGTCTTGATACGCATTGCGGAGATCCGACCACGTCACCGTGTCGTCGTCGGCCACGATCCTCGCCACCAGCGCCCAGCAGTCGTCGATACCGCAAGTGCACCCCAGCAAGAGGTGTTCGTCGTCTTCGACGCCGTGCGGAACGCGATCCGGCGCTCCGCCGAGCAGGTGCTCGGCGGAAAGGCTCGTCGAGGGAGCGTAATCCGCGGCTAGCTGTTCCGCGAGCGCCCCGGGAAGTTCGGCCTCGCGCACCAGCTCCAGGAAAGAAACACCGTCGATCACAAACTGAAGCGACGTTTCCCGCTCGGCCGGTCTCGTGGAGATCCCGCGGAACTCGATCGAACGCATGGGCGCCACGGTAACCGCCGGTGCCGGGGCCAGGGGTGGTGTGGCCGGTTCAGGCCGCGGGCCGCCCGGCACCCGTGTAGTCGTCGCCCTTCGAGTGATACGTGTGGATCTGGATCGCCTGGCCCTCGGTGGGCGCGTTGATCATCAGCCCGTTCCCGAGGTACAGCCCGACGTGGTGGATGCGCGTCGCCGGGTTCCCGTAGAACACGAGGTCCCCGAGCTTCGGCTCGCCGGACACCGGCGGCAGCGCCCGGAACTGGGTGTCCGCGGTCCGCGGGAGCGAGATCCCGGCTTCGTCGTAGGACTTCTTGGTCAGGCCGGAGCAGTCGAAGCCCGCCGCGCCCGCCTCAGGGCCGTTGCCGCCCCACACGTACGGGAGGCCCAGCTGGCCGAGGGCGAACCGGGTCGCCTTCACGGCGGGGCTGCCGGAACGTGCCGGGTCGAGGGACAGGGTCGCGTAGAGCTGGGCGTTGCCCAGGACGCGCTGGCGGAACAGTTCGGCGTCGTTGCCCTTGCCGCCCTGGTAGCCGGCGATGGCCTTCCACCAGCCGTTGCCGCCGCCGAGGTCGGCCCCGGAAGCGCACAGGGCGCGGCCGGCGGCGACCGAGGCGGAGTCGGGATCGGTCAGCGCGGGTTTCGCGATACCGGGGATCGACGCGCCGTGCTTCTTCCACTGCTGCGCCGACAGGCCGAGGGGGTTGTCGCCGCCGCGTCCGTGGTTCGAGCTCGCCGCGCCGATCCCGGCGAGGGTGACCCAGGACAGGTGACAGTTCGGCTGCTCACCGCGCAGCGCCAATTCGCCGTTCGCGTACCCCATGAGCGACTTCGCCGGGATGTCGAGCGCCCCGGCGAGCTTGTCAGCCCACTCTTCGAGCGGCCGGGCGCCCTTCGGCGTCTCCTGCGCCTTCACCGGCGCGCTGACTTCGAGCACCGACGGACCCGCGCCGCCGCCGACGGTGGCCGGGTCCTGCTTGGCGGCGGGAACGGGAATCTGCTGGCGCCCGTCGGCCGGTGCGGGATCGTTGCCGCCCGCGAGCAGCCAGCCCGCCGTCGCGAGCCCCGCGACCAGGGGGAGGGCGACCAGGCCGCGCATCGCCACGCCGTGCGCCCACGACTTCTTCCGGCTGGTTTCGGGCGCGCTCGGGGCCGGGTCGGGCTCAGTCACGCCGTCCAGGTTATTGGAGACCACCTCTGTGTAACGAGCGAACGCCTTGCACGTTAGGGGGACTCTCATATTCTGGACGAATGAGTGAGACGGGAGCGCTCGACGCCGGGCGCCTGAGTGCCACGCTGTCCGGCCGGTACACCGCGATCCAGGTCGTTTCGAGCACCGGGTCCACCAACGCCGACCTGCGGGAAGCCGCCGCGAAGGGCGCCGAAGACCGCACCGTGCTGATCGCCGAAGAGCAGACGGCCGGGGTCGGCCGCCGCGCGCGGCAGTGGGCCTCGCCGAAGGGATCGGGCCTCTACGTCAGTGTCCTGCTGCGTCCCGGCGGCGTTCCGTTCGCCAATTTGGGTTCACTTTCCGTGGTCGCGGGCCTCGCGGTCCGGGAGGTCGCCGCGGGACTCGGCGTCGACGCCGTCCTCAAGTGGCCGAACGACGTCCTCGCCGGTCCTGAGCGCGCCAAATGCGCGGGCATCCTGGCGGAGGCCGTCGCCGGCGACGACACCACCGTGATCCTCGGCATCGGCCTGAACGTGCTGCCCCTCGGCGAGAACGTCCCGGCCGGGCCCGGTGGCCTGCCCGCGACCTCGCTGGCCGAGCAGGGCGCGACGGAGACCGATCGCGCCGAGATCGCCTCGCGGCTGCTCATCGGTTTCGACGAACTCGAACGCCGCTGGCGGCTCGCCGGCGGGTCACTGGCCGAGGCCGGTCTGCTCGGGGACTACCGGCGGCACTGCGCCACGCTGGGCCAGGACGTCGAGGTCCAGCTGCCCGACGGCTCGGCGCTGACCGGACGCGCCGCCGACATCGATCCCGCCGGCCAGCTCCAGGTCGACGTTCCGGGTGGTGAGCGGTACACGGTGTTCGCCGGCGACGTCGTCCACGTGCGCCCGGCCAAGGCCTGATCCGTGCGTCTCGATTTCCGGCGTCTCCTCTTCCGCCGGGACCGTTCGCCGGTACGGTGAGCTCACCAGCGCCGAACACACTTTGGGAGCGTCCGTCGTGGCCTATCCGGACGATTTGCTCAGCGAAAACGAGCACGTCGTGGTGCACAGTCACCCGCATTTCAAGATGCTGATCTTCCCGTTCCTCGCGCTGATCGTCACGCTCGGCGTGGGGATTTGGCTGGCCATCGTCGCGAAGGACGCGACGGCCCCGTGGGACCTGATCTCCGAGATCGCGATCGCCGCGGTCGGGCTCGGTCTCGTCGTCTGGCTCTTCCTGGCGCCGTTCGTCCGCTGGCGCACGACGCATTTCATCGTGACCACGGACCGGCTGATCGCCCGCGAGGGTGTGCTGAAGCGGACCGGGATCGACATCCCGCTGTCGCGGATCAACAGCGTCCAGTTCGAGCACGGGCTGCTGGACCGCGTGTTCGGCTGCGGCACGCTGGTGATCGAGTCCGCCTCGGACGAACCGCTGAAGTTCGACGACATCCCCAAGGTCGAGCGGGTGCACACGGTCATCTACCGCGAAGTCAACGACAACCCGTACGACGACTTCGCGCCGGGTGCGCCGCAGCAGACCGAGCCGCTTCCGCCGCAGGGGCACCCGCCGCGCGGAAACCGGCGCCGCTGATGGGCACGCGAGAGCTGGGGCTGCCCGACCGCGTCCCGTCGTCCGCCGCGTTGCCGGAGCGGGTGACGATCTGGGAGGTCGGTCCGCGTGACGGTCTCCAGAACGAGAAGTCGATCGTCCCGGTCGAGGTCAAACTCGAGTTCCTGGACAAGCTCGCGGGCGCCGGGCTGACCACGCTCGAGGCGACCAGTTTCGTGAGCCCGAAATGGGTGCCGCAACTGGCCGACGCCGAGCAGCTCCTGGCCGGGCTCGAAAAGCGCGAAGGCGTCCGGTACCCGGTGCTCGTCCCGAACGAGCGCGGGCTGGACAGGGCGCTGGAAGCCGGGGTCTCGCATATCGCGATCTTCGCCAGCGCCACCGAAACCTTCGCCAAGAAGAACCTCAACTCGACGGTGGACGACCAGTTCGCGATGTTCGAACCGGTCGTCACCAGGGCGCGGGCCGAAGGGCTCGACGTCCGCGGGTACGTGTCGATGTGCTTCGGCGACCCGTGGGAAGGCGCCGTCCCGGCCGCGCAGGTCGCCGGGGTGGGTAAACGGCTCCTCGACCTCGGCTGCTCGCAGCTCTCGCTCGGTGACACCATCGGCGTCGCCACCGCGGGCCAGGTCGAGGCGCTGATCGGGCAGTTCGCCGACGTCGGCACCCTGGCCGTCCATTTCCACGACACCTACGGCCAGGCGCTCGCGAACACGCTGGCCGCCCTCCGCTGCGGCGTGTCCACTGTGGACTCTTCCGCCGGCGGGCTCGGCGGCTGCCCGTACGCCGAATCCGCCACCGGGAACCTCGCCACCGAAGACCTCGTGTGGATGCTCGACGGTCTCGGCGTCGAAACCGGTGTCGACCTCGACGCGCTGGTCGCGACGAGCAAGTGGATGGCCGGAAAACTGGGCAGGCCGAGCCCGTCCCGGGTGGTCAACGCGCTCGCCGGATGAGGTTCGCGGAACTCACGGACGAGACCTGGCCGCTGTTCGAGCGGGTGTTCGGGCCGGAGTTCGAACAGGCGGGCAAGGACGGCCGCAAGGCGCACGTCCGCGCCGAGGTCGCCGCCGGGAAACCGTTGGGGCTGCCGGCCTTGGCCGACGACGAGCCGCTCGGCTGGGTCGCCGTCTCGCCCCGGCCGGACAACCCGCGGCTGGCGAGCACGCCGGGGTCTGGTCGGTGACGTGCTTCCACATCGGAAGGAAGAGCCGTCACCAAGGGCTTTTCACCGCCTTGCTGCGGGCGGCGGTCGACTTCGCGACCGGGCGCGGATCTGTACCACGGCGCGGTGAGCACGTTCACCAAGGCGGGTTTCGAACTCGTCGAACGCCGTCCGCCCGCGCGGGCCTTGATGCGCTTTCGGGTATCCGCCGACGAGAACGCCGGTCGGCGCTAAGGTCGTGACGCGTCCTGTCCGCTGCCTCCCCCGTTCACCGGTGGGGTCCGATTCCTTGGGGGAGGTGCGGTGACCGATCCGAGCGAGGCCGGAACGGGCCCGATCCGGCTGCCTGCCGAGTACGACGCCCCGACCCCGCCGCACGGGGCGCGCGCTCCGTACGCGCCTTCGCCGTGGCCGCCCGCGGTGGCGCCGCTGCGAGTGCCGTTTCCGCCCCGGCCCGTCGCTCCGCCGCCCATGGGGGCCTTGCGGACCGAGCGGGAGAGCGTGATCGCGCTGTTTCTGGTGCATATGTTCCCCATCGGGCATCTGCCGGTCGCGATGGGGAAACCCGCGCGCCAGTTGCCGCTCCCCGAGGGCGGTTCCGGCCCGCAGGACCATCCCGAGGCGGACGTGCTCGACGACCTGGACGCGTTGTCCCACGTCAGCAGCGGTTTCCGGCGTTCGCCGACGGCTCCGGGCGTCGCGCCCCCGGCGGAGTTGACCAGGGGACACGATCCGTGGGGCGGAATGTCCCAAGAGGACTGGAAGGCGCGTTTCGTGACCGGGACGGGTTACCTGTGGCCGGACGAAGCCGACCCGGCGAGGCCGGTGATGCTCGAAGCGGGCACCCATCTCGACCGCTTCGGGGATCAGCACGGCCGGGTGTTCGCCGAGGACGCGACCTTGTTGTCGATGCGCTCGTTGCCACCCGATCGGGTCACCTCGTATCGGCGTTACCGCGTCGCGCGGCCACTGCCGGTCTGGCGCTCGGTGACCGCCGGATGGTTCGGCCAGCCCGGCGGCGGGGTGCGCTTCCGCACGGTGCTGGGCGCCGATGAACTCGTCACGCTGGGCTTCCTGGCGGACGTCACGGGGGAGGTTCGGTGAACACGGGGACGATCCTGCGGTGGCTGGCCGCACTGGGTGTGCCACCCGAAGTGGTGTCGGTCGGCGCGGAGGTGGACAACGCGTGGTGCCTCATGCGCACCGAGGAGGAAGGCGCCGAGCCTGCCTGGGAGGTCTTCTGGCGTGAGCAGGGCAACCGGTACGACTGGGCCCGGTTCACCAGCGAACAGGTCGCCTGCCACTACCTCTTCGGCCGTCTCGCGTGGTCGCAGGTCGCGCGTGGTGCGGTCGGCCTGCTGCCCGGGGCGCAGTGACACACGCGCGTTCAGCGCTTCAGGATCGCCAGGGCCTCGTCGTGAAGCAGGCCGTTCGTCGAAAGCGCTGAGCCGTTGTCGTAGCGCGCTTCGCCGTTCAGGTCGCTGAACCGGCCACCGGCTTCGGTGATCAGCACCTGGGCCGCGGCGACGTCCCACGGGTTCACGATGCATTCCGCGGTGACGTCGAGCGCGCCCTCGGCGACCAGGCAGTGGTGCCAGAAATCGCCGAACGCGCGGCTCTCCCAGCACGCGTTGACGAGGTCGAGGTACTTCTCGCGGGAGTGGTACTCCACCCACGAGTTCAGGTCCGTTGTGGACAGATACGCGTCTTCGAGCGACGCGACCTTCGACACCGAGATGCGGCGTTCCCCGGCGGTGTCGCTCATCCAGGCGCCGTCGCCGGCGGCGGCCCACCAGCGGCGGCCGAGCAGCGGCGCGCTGATCATGCCCACCACGGGCGTGCCATCTTCGACCAGCGCGATCAGCGTCGCCCAGACCGGGACACCGCGCAGGAAGTTCTTGGTCCCGTCGATCGGGTCGAGCACCCAGGCGCGGCCGGTCGCCGCGGTGCCGCCGCGTTCCTCGCCGAGCACCGTGTCGTCCGGCCGGTCCGCGGCGAGGATCGCGCGGATGGCGTCTTCGACGGCGGTGTCCGCGTCGGTGACCGGCGTCCGGTCGGGTTTGCGTTCCACGGCCAGGTCGAGCGCGCGGAACCGGGCGGTGGTGATGGCGTCGGCGGCGTCGGCCAGCCGGGTGGCGAGTTCCAGATCATTCTCGTAGCCAGGCACGGTGACGATGGTTTCACGCCCGGCGGTCGTAGAGTTGGCCAGGTGAGCATGGTGCTACTCGCCGAGGACGACCCGGCCATCGCCGATCCGCTTTCCCGCGCACTCCAGCGGGAGGGCTATGACGTGCGGGTCGTCGGCGACGGGCCCGCCGCCCTCGACGCGACCGAGAGCGACCGGGTGGACCTGCTGGTCCTCGATCTCGGCCTGCCCGGGATGGACGGGCTCGAAGTGTGCCGCCGCCTGCGCGCCAGCGGCACCGAGGTGCCGGTGCTGATGCTCACCGCGCGCACGGACGAGGTCGATTTCGTGGTCGGGCTCGACGCCGGCGCCGACGACTACGTCGCCAAGCCGTTCCGGCTGGCCGAACTGCTGGCCCGCATCCGCGCGCTGCTCCGCCGCCGGGCCCCCGACGTGCTCGAAGCCGGGGGAGTGCGGATGGATCTCGGCGCCCGGATGGTCACCGTGGACCTGCACGAGGTGCAGCTGGCGAACAAGGAATTCGAGCTGCTCCGGGTGCTGATGAGCCGTGCGGGCCAGGTCGTCAGCCGCGACGAGATCCTCGCCGAGGTGTGGAACGACCTCGAATCGAAGACCTCGAAGACCCTCGACATGCACATGTCGTGGCTCAGGCGGAAGCTCGCGATCGCGGCCGACGAAGCCGCGGGCAGGGCGGGCAAACCCGGCGGGAACGGCGACGGCGAACGGCGGATCGCCACGGTCCGCGGCGTCGGCTTCCGCTTCAACGCGGAATAGCATGCGCCGACGCATCCTCCTGGCGATCCTGCTCGCCGTCGCGGTCACCGCGGCGGTGCTGGGCATCCCGCTGGGGATCACCGCGTGGCAGCTGGTCGATAACCTCAACCGCGAGAACCTCGCTTCCTCGGCCCGTGGGATAGCGGCGACGCTGGACAGCGAGATCGCGGTCGGCCAGCCGATCAACCTCGACCTGGTCCGGGTCGCCGTGCCGCAGGGCGGATTGCTGACCGTCCGCGCGCAAGGGCAGATCGAGAAGCGCTACGGCTCCGATCCCGGCTCGGACGTGGTGTCCGAACGGGCCCCGATCGCGTTGCACGGCGAGGTCGAGCTGTCCGTGCCCGCCGGGCCGATGCGCACCCGCCAGACCCAGGTCACCCTGCTGGTGGTGCTGCTGGTCGTGCTGTCGGTCGGCACCGGCACGGTGGTCGCGACGGTGACCGCGCGAAGGCTCGCGAAACCGCTGCGACACGTCGCGGATCGCGCGGTCAAACTCGGCGGCGGCGATTTCCGGCCGGATCCCAAGCGCTACGGCGTCGGCGAACTCGACATGGTCGCCGAGGCGCTCGACGCGTCCGGTTCGGCGCTCGCCCAGCTCGTCCAGCGGGAACGGCAGCTCGTCGGCGACGTCTCTCACCAGCTGCGGAGCCGGTTGACCGCGTTGCAGCTGCGGCTCGAACCGCTCACCATCCACTCCGACCGAGACGTCGTCGACGAGGCGAAGGCCGCGCAGGAACAGGCTGACCGGCTCGCCGAGGCCCTCGACGAACTGCTGGCCGCCGCGCGGGCGGCGCGCGAGGTCGGTGCGGAACCGGTGAACCTCCAGGAAGTGCTTCCCGAAGTCTCCGAAGAGTGGCGACAGCTGCTTCGCGCCGAAGGAAGGCATCTGCGGATCCGTGTCACCGACGGGCTGAGGGCGAGGGCGACGCCGGGCCGGTTGCGCGAGGTCGTCGGCGTCCTGCTCGACAACGCGCTGCGCCACGGCGCGGGAACGGTCACGCTCGCCGCGCGGCGCGGCGACACGGAAGGCACCGTCGTCATCGAGGTCGCCGACACCGGATCGGGGGTGCCCGACGAGCTCGCGCCGCACATCTTCGAACGTGGCTTCTCCGGCGGCGGGTCGACCGGCGTCGGGCTCGCGCTCGCTCGCGCGCTCATCGAGGCAGACGGTGGACGGCTGGAGCTGTCGAGCAAGCAGCCCGCGGTGTTCAGCCTCTTCCTGAAGGTGCCCCGGCCGGGCGATGTGGCTGAGGTGCGCTGGCCGGCCGAGCGGGTTCCTCGCTAAGACCTCCCCAAGGTTCTCCCGATCGGGCAAGGCCACGGAAGCGCGCGGACCTACCGTCGGGGGGTGCGTGCGACGGCGTTCCGGTACCACCCGCCGGTGAGTCCGGTGGCCGCGGCGACCCTGGAGATCGGCAAGGTGGCGGTCACCGTGGGGTTGTCCTTCGAGGGCGCCCTGTACGCGTGCCGCCGTCCGCCCGGAGTGGTGGAGCGGATGGAGGCGGAAGCCTTGGACCTGCTGTCGAAGGGGCTGTTCGTCAGCGGGTTCGACACCCCGGTCGCGACCGTGACCGGGGCGGCGGGACACCGGTTCGTCCAGCAGAGCGCCGAGTTCCGGCCGCCGGACGCCCGGCTCTACCGGGGCATGTGCGGGGTCGGCGCCAGCCGGAACGGGCTGACCCTGACCGGCATCCTCGGCTACCGCCTCGAAGTCCGCGCGGGGTGGGCCAGGCGGGCAGGCGAATGCGGCCCGCCCGAGACGGCCGCCGAATGGTGCGAGCTCTTCGGCGGGCAGCTGTCGTCCATCGGCGGGGTGGTCCTGCGGCGGTCCTCGGTGCTCAGTCTCGGTAGTCCGCCGTGACCGTGACGACGAACGCCGCCCGGGCGGGCAGGCCGAGGCTGACCCACAGCCCGGTCGGATCGGTGTGCCCGAGAGTCATCCGCAACGGCTGCTCGTCGACCATGAGGAACTCCGTCCCGAGCAGGGTCCGCAGCGAACGGGCGAGCAGGGTGTGCTCGTCCCGGACCTTGTCCGCCTGCGCCGTGACCAAATAGGACAGTTCGCACCGGTTCGCCCGCACGGCGCCGGTTCCCGGGCCGGCGCCGTGCAGGGCGAAGAGGAACAGATCGACGCTCGACACCCGCGTTTCGGTCTGCCAGGTGGGTTTCGGCGGATCCAGCCGGACCACCGTCCCCTCCGGCAGATGAGGTGCGATGAGCAGGCACAACGCCTCGTCGACCTGGCTGATCACGGGATCAGATCAATCCCTCACGCAGTGCGTAAGCCACCGCGTGCGAGCGGTTCCGGAGCTGGAACCGGTTGGTCACGTCGTGCAGGATGCTCTTCACCGTGCGCTGCGAATAACAGAGCTGGTCGGCGATCTCCTGCGTCGAGAATCCCGACGCGACCAGCTTGAGCACTTCGGTCTCCCGGCTGCTCATGCCACCGAAGTGCAGGCCGCGCGGCTGCAGCACCTGGCGTTGCAGCCGCGAGACCCGGTGCAGCAGCCTGCCGAGCAGGTCGGGCGGCAGCGCGCCTTCCCCGGCCGCGGCCGCCTTGATCAGCCGGACCAGGACGTCGGCGCCCGCCTCGGAACGCCGGGCGACCGCGCAGACGCCGTGTTCGATGGCGCTGAGGATCTCGTTGTCGTCGACTTCACCCGCGATGAGCACGATGCGGGTGAACCCTTGGTGGTGCAGTGCGGACAGCAGTTGCGTCATGGCCTCGTCGAGGCGGTCGGTGACCAGGAGGGCCACCATCGTCGGGTCGGCGGCCTCCCCGTCCACCAGCCAGACATCGTCACGGGAGCGGAGCGTCATGCAGACGCCGTTGTGCAAAATCGGATCGGTGGCGCGGACGACCACCGGTGTCCTGTTCGGTTCGAACATGTGATTCCCATTCCCCTCGAACGGTGCGAGGGTCCCACCCCCCGCACTACTCACCCTGCCGGGTGGGGTGTCCCGGGCGCATGGGACTCCGGTCCCGGAATTGCCCGAAAAGCCGCCCTTATCGGGGGTCGCTTTTTCAGCGACCCAACCCCGCTTCGCGGGCACGCACGATCGCTTCGGCGCGGTCCGCGACGTGGAGCTTGCTGAAGACGTTCGAAATATGGTTCCGCACCGTTTTCGGGCTGAGGCAGAGAGTGCTGGCGATGGCGGTGTTGCTGTGCCCGCCCGCGATGAGCGAGAGGACCTCTCGTTCGCGGACGGTGAGTTCCGGGAACACCGTGTCCGTGCTCGGCTGAGAGTGGTTGAAGAAGCCGAGAACGCGCGTCGCGATGTCGGGCCCGAAGATCGCTTCGCGCCTCGCGACGGCGTGAACGGCACGAATGATTTCGTCGGGCTCCGCGTCCTTCAGCAGATATCCGCGGGCTCCGGCCCGCATCGCCGAGAAAACGGATTCACTCTCGTCCGCCATCGTCAGCATGAGCACGCCGACGTCCGGCCGTTCGGCGACGATGTGCCGGGTCGCTTCGGCGCCGCTGATATCGGGCAAATGCAGGTCCATGACCACGACGTCGGGATCGAGGGCGCTCGCCGCGCTGATCGCGTGCGCGCCGCTCGCGGCCTCTCCGACCACGTCGACCAGCGGTTCGTTGGCGAGCAAGGTGCAGACCCCGAACCGGAACAGCGGATGGTCGTCGACCACGAGCACGCGAAGGCGTTCGTTCATACGGTTCCCCCTGTCTCCCCGACGCGGCACGTTAGCGAGAGGGCCGCTCGGCGGACAACGCGTGGTCCGGACAGCGGACCGGCGAAAATTAAACGCCTGATGAGTATCGCGTATCGCCGGGCCCGTCCCAAGCCATTAACCCTTTCGGCGCATGCTTGGGTTTCAAATCCGTGAAGGCCTCCTTCCCTACCCTGAAGGTCAGGGTCCCGGCGAAGTCGCATAGACGCTGGTCAGTGCCGCTGTTGGCGATTCGAACGGGGCGGGCGACAGGGGGCTTGAACGGACGGTGTCCACAAAGGACGCCAGTTCGCGACCAACCCGACCCACGACCAGGGCCGAAGGCTCCCTTCGTCGCATCAGACGCAGCGAAGGGAGCCTTCGCCCCACCTGTCAACCTCGCCCAAGATC